>CAYUVM010000503.1:0-4075 GCA_964447935.1 uncultured Cytophagia bacterium
TTCGTTTCAAGGCCAGAAGCTGCACTCTGCGCGCTGGGATAAAAATTACGCTCTCCAGGGCAAGCGCGTGGCGGTGATCGGCACGGGCGCGAGCGCCGTTCAAATTGTGCCCACCATCGCGCCGGCAGTTGCGCAGCTCACCGTTTTTCAGCGCAACGCTGCGTGGGTGAGTGACCGTTTTGATCGGGAGATTTCGCCATTTTTGAAAAAATTGTTGCATACCTTCCCGCTGTTGCAAAAACTTTTTCGCGCTTTATTGTATTCATTTTTGGAATTTCGCGGCAGGCTGTTTATCGGCAACGCCGTTTTGCATAAATTCTTTACCGCCTTGAGTCTCAAAAAATTAAATCGTGAGGTGCGCGACCCCGAGCTTCGCCGCAAGCTCACGCCGGCGTATCAATACGGCTGTAAACGCATTTTAGTTTCTGACGATTACTGGCCGGCGTTCAATCGCCCCAACGTCCATTTGGAGACCGTCAGCATCGCCGAAATTACTCCTGCCGGCATCCGCACTACTGAGGGGAAAGAACATCTCGTTGATGCCATCATTTTTGCAACTGGCTTTGAAGTGGCGGACTTTACCACCGCGATGAAAATGATGGGCAGAAACGGGCGTGAGCTTTTTAGCGAGTGGCGGCGAACGGGTTTAGAAGCTTACAAAGGCACAATGATTTCGGGCTTTCCCAATGTCGCTTTCCTCCTGGGACCCAACACCGGGCTGGGGCATTCTTCGGTTCTCCAAATGATGGAAGCGCAGATGAATTATGTTATCAATTATATTGCATTACTGGAGTCGCGAGGGGAGAAGGGCTATTTCGACGTGAAGCCAACCATTCAACGCGCTTATAACGACGCTTTGCAACGGCAATTTGACAACACGGTTTGGAGTTCGGGTTGCAAGAGCTGGTATGCCAATGCAAACGGCAAAATTACCACGTTGTATCCGCGTTTGTTGCGGCAATTTCGCCGGGAGACCGCGCGGGTTGAAGCAAGCGAATATGATTTGGTTCAAAGTTAATCTGATTGTATATTTTAGCAGCTTGTTCGCGGTCAAAGTCACGCTATAAAAAAGATGAGGCAAACTGGCTTAGGAAGTTTAGCGCATGATCACTTTCACCGAACCCGAATTAACTCCACAGCTCAAAGCCAATCAAAAAATCTACACCGAATTCATGGAGCGCGACTTCGCAGCCGAATTGATCAAGCACGTGCTGGCGCCGCTCGATCAATATTATTTTCGTTCGCAGTTTGTCGGGTTCGAATCATTTCCAGAGCGCAACCATCCGGAGCGCCCGCTGATTTTTGCCAGCAATCATTCCGGCATGGCATTTCCGTGGGATGGCATCATGTTCAGCTCACTTTTATTTCAACGCAATAATTTTGATTTGAGCAAAGCCGTGCGCCCGCTCTCCGCGCCGATGTTGTCGGAATCGACGTTGATGAATCCGTTTTTAGTGAAGAATTTCTGGCGGCGCGCCGGCAGCATCCCGGCCTCCCTGCTGAATTTTGAAACAATGATGTATTATAAAGAATCAGAAATTTTAGTCTATCCCGAAGGCGTACCCGGTATCGGCAAAGGTTTCAATAAACGCTATCAACTCCAGCGCATTGCCACCTCGTTCATTCGCATCAGCTTGAAATATAAAACCGATATCATTCCTTTCGCCACGGTAAACGGCGAATATATCAATCCATTTGCGTACAGCGCGCCCAAATTGAATGAACTGGTGAATAAAATCGGCATTCCATTTTTGCCGGTCGGCTTCATGACGTTTCTCATTCCTTTTCAGCCGTGGCTGTTTTATTTTGGTTTTCCGGCGAAATTAACGTATGTTATGGGCAAGCGCCTCAGACCGTACGAAATGATCGACAAGCCGTTAGCAAAAATTACCGAGGAAGACGTACGCCGTGTCACTGCAATCGTACATAAACAAATGCAGGAAGAACTGAGCGCAGCGGCAAGCCAGTACGGCGCCAAACCGTATGTGGCCAAAGAATTTTTTGCCATCTGCCGCCGCAATATCACGAAGTTTCCTTATTTTGTGCCGTTTTTTTGGGCATCGTTATTCGCGGAATTCGAGAGACGTTTTGAGGCCAAAGATCCGCGTCCGTGGAAATTAAATTTTTTGTCTGGCCTCAAGGCGTTTTTTCGGCGCCCACTCAACTTCGCTTTTTTTCTGCCGATACTCGGCTGGATACCGATTCTGTGGCGAGGTCTCAGGCCGACTCCCGGGGGGCAACGCCACCGGGCGGCGCCGCCAAGGAGATGATGTATGCATCAAGCCACGGTTCAACTCGCGCTGAAGCTCGATTACAAAGGAATACCCGTACCGCCCAAAATCGTGATTCAACTGGAGCCGGGTGAGATCAGATTTTTTAAACGCATCAAATATGTGCAGCACGCGACGGATCCGGTCAGCGCCGTCAAACTGGCCTTCAAATATGAAGGCGGCAATCAAGTGCAAATTTCCATGGAACTCACCGGCAGATTGATTTTGAATCCCGGCGGCGAATTCAAATTTGGGGGCACGAAACTAACTTTAGTTTGCGCGCCGGTAATTATCGACAGCAAGCTGGTATTGGAACAGGCAAAAATCAAAGAAGTCGAGTTTCCGATTGTGCCGAAATTCCTCGAGAGCATTCTGCGCGATCTAATGAACAAAAGTTTTATCCCCAATCTCAGCAAGTCGCTGACTTTCGATCTTGGCCACGTGCTGGACGAGACACGTAAAAAAATCAACGATCTGCCGCCGATTCCTCTGGACATCGGCAACCAAAACTTTCTTTTTCGCATCTCGCCCAATATTGAAGAAGGCTTTCATCAGTTAATCTTGTCTCGCGACGCCATGCACTTAAATATAACTCTGGAGTTTTCGCCGGAACTTAGAATCGAAAAACCGGCACGGGCATAAAGCATGTAGAGTAAAATTTGTGCTTTCTGGTAAAAATTTTCAACCGCTAATTCACGCCAATGCACGCTGATGTTTTCCTTCGCGTGAATTCGTGCACATTCGCGGTTAAAGAGTCGAGCCTGTTTGGTTGCAGCTTATCCACATTAGGAAAATACATTTAGCATTCATTTTTCGGAGAAACCGCCATGTTGATTCCCAGCCTTGTGTTGAAGCAGCTCTACACGTTTGGGAGTTTAAAAAATATTGACGCCGGCTTCAAATTTTCATTAAAAAATCGTCTCAGCGATGCGACAGTGATCGGCGTCAATAAAATTAAACTCAATGGTGCGGAAGTGCCGCGGGCAGCATTGGCCTTCGATCTGGGCAACAATCAAATGCTCCAACTCGATCAAATCTCACCGAAAAAACCGCTGGACTTTCCGCTGCGCAAAACGCTCGACCTGATCGCCCGGGGCGAGGCGCTGGCCGAAGGCAAGCATCACATTGAAATCGAATTTGAAACCAAACCTTTCGGCAAATTGACGCTGAAAGTCGATGATGCGATCTCCCAAACGCCCGAACAGCTCATTCGCATTCCGCGCCAGCTTGATGATGATTATTCACCTGAGATCATTCGCCAGCGCCAAAAATTTGTCGAACAAATCACCGGCGCAAAACTGGAACACGTTACCAAATTTTCCTTCGACCCGCATCTCGTTAAAGGCAACTGTGAGCATTTTACCGGTGTCGCGCAAGTGCCGCTCGGGTTTGCCGGCCCGCTGAACATAAATGGCGAACATGCGAAGGGAGATTTTCTCATTCCGCTCGCGACGGCGGAGGGCACGTTGGTGGCTTCGTACAATCGCGGCATCAAACTTTTGAATCTGTGCGGCGGCGTGAAATGCAGCGTCGTTGGTGACGCGATGCAGCGCGCGCCGGTGTTCGTGTTCGCCGATGCCCGCGCCGCCCGCGACTTTGTGAAATGGGTTGACGCCAAGATGGATAAAATTCGTGAAGAAGCGGAAGCCACGTCGAGCGTCGCGAAGCTGCAATATGTCGATCCGTATTTGGCGAGCAAGTTTGTTTTTTTGCGGTTCAATTTTTCGACCGGCGACGCCGCCGGGCAAAATATGGTGGGACGCGCCACTTTTGCCGCCTGCAGCTGGATATTGGATCACTATGAA
>CAYUVM010000504.1:0-4069 GCA_964447935.1 uncultured Cytophagia bacterium
GATGAAGTGCAAAATTTTTTCTTTTATTGGCTGCAAAGTTCGCACTGACAAAGCTCCCGCAACCGCGCCAAGGTATAAATACCGGTGCTATGACCGTCTGACCATTGGAACGAAACGCCGTAACGGCCAACCGGCCGCATCTCCTGCGGCCGAATATCCGGCGCTATATGTTCAGGCCGGATCATGCGCTGCCCTGTTAGCTCATCTACGCACTGCGCGCACGGGCACGCCAGCCGTAACTCGAACGGCTTATAAAGGCTTTGATGGCCGTCATTCCATGTGATCAACAAGCGGTTTTGTTCAAATGCTACTACCGTTGGATAATATTCCTGCATCGATTTCTCACTCGATCCTGCGTAATCCCCAGCACTTTTCCCGATTATTTCAAGATAAGCATTTTTCGCTAAAATTCAATGCTGCAGTAAGGATTATTTTTGACAAACGGCCAAACCTTGCGTTATGATAAAACCAATTAATGGCTTGCACTTTTCTCGCGCCGGATATATTTTGTTAAATCCCCAAACGCGTGGACATGAATTAAGAAGATAACATGTTGGCCACATTATTCAATTTCGTTGGATTGTTTGTACTGTTGTTAAACCGCAGTGATAATCTTAAAATCAAGGGCTACGACCCGGTGACCTGTATCAATCAGTGAAAGGCGACCCAACGTTTGAATACAAATCTATGGATGCCACTTATCGTTTTTCCAGCCAAGCGAATACGAAAAGTTTTATTTAAATTACAATAAGGCAAAGCAAAAACGATGGCGGGAAAACCGAATAAATCAGGAGATGTGAAAAATGCAGAAAGCAACTTTTGGAGCTGGCTGTTTCTGGGGAGTCGAAGCGGCTTTTCGACAGCTACAAGGCGTTATCTCGACCTCCGTGGGATACACGGGTGGGTCGTTGAAAAATCCCACTTATGAAAACGTGTGCTCGGGAAACACCGGCCATGCCGAAGCCGTGGAAGTGATTTACGATCCGGCGCGAATTTCTTATGAACAATTATTGCAAGTATTTTGGGAAAACCACGATCCCACGACGTTGCATCGGCAGGGCCCCGACATTGGCGCGCAATACCGCTCGGCTATTTTTTATCATACTCCCGAACAAATGGCCGCAGCGTTAGCTGCAAAGGAAAAACTCCAAGCCAGCGGTCGGTACAAACGCCCAATCGTTACGGAAATCACGGCGGCTTCGCCATATTATCTGGCCGAAAATTATCATCAACAGTATTTGGAAAAACGCGGTTTAGCCAGTTGCCATATTTAGGTGAAAAGCGCGGAGAGCAAAGCGCATAGCGTGTCTCGTGAAAAAATCGCTATGCTCTCTGCGCTATGCACTCTCCGCGCTTCGCCGCAGTCCAAAAAGATACGTTCCCATCACAATGCCCACAATCGTAAACAACGCACCGAGTTTGCCTTCGCCGAGCATGACGAGCGCCGTTCCCGGACACGCCGAGGCGAATCCCCAGCCCAATCCGAATATCAGCGAGCCAACGATGAGAGATTTTGTATAAGGCTTGCCGGCAAAGGATAGCGGCTGTCCATCAAGAATGGAACGGGCTTGCAAACTTTTTAGGATGGCAACGCCGACCATACCGACCGTGGCCGCAGTGGCAATCACCCACAGAAGCTGCAAATCCTGAAAGAGAAAAAGTTTCGCGTAAAAATCATAGGTCGTCGCCCCCGCCCGGCTGAGGATGAAACCGAATAAAATGCCGAAAAGCATGAAAATATATTTTTTCATCGCAATACTTTTTAGTAAAAAGCTTAACCACTGGCAGCAAAGTGCGAAATTAAAATGCGCCGTGCTTTAATTTAAAAACCTCTGAAAAGCAATTGCACCGCAAGAATACCGCCCACAAAAAATCCGGCCGCGGCAATTAAGCTCGGCCAATTGAGCAATGAGAGTCCGGCAATCGCGTGACCGCTGGTGCAGCCGCCGGCCAAACGGGCCCCGTAGCCGATCATCACGCCGCCGATGAGCAACACAAGACCCTTGGCCCATAACGCCTGCGGCAGCACTTGATCATACATCGCACCGAGCGAGAAACTCAAAGCCATTTCTCCCGGTGAGGTAAGCGCGGCGAGCAAACCACCCAACGGCAGGCCGAGGATAAACCACAACCGCCAATTGTTCGGCTGTTCATAATCGCCTTTATGAAAAAAAGGCCGTTTTGAAATGAAGCTACAAAAATTCCCAAAACCGGTGGAAACGCCAAGAGGCTTGCCGGACATCGCGAATTGAAACAGCGCATAAGCGCCGACCGCGAGGCCACCGGCCCAGCCGCTCCAGACAATCACTTCCGTCATAATTACGACTCCAATCAATTACTCAGTCCAAAACTCAGAATAAAAGCCTGAAAGTTCTATATTGATTAACAGCCCAGTTTAACCTGAATTCAATAGAGAACGCAAGAGACCGTATATGTTTTAAAAAATTTTTCTCAGTGAACTCCGAGGCCCAATGCTTAAAAACTTTAGAAACTTAAACAGAACTCCCGTTTTCAGCTTGCCAATCTACAGTAACGCGCTAAAGATCATTTCACAATTTCACCGCCGGCCTCGGTCCACGCTGCAAAACCGCCGTGCAACATCGTGACGTCATAGCCGTGACGCTCAAGCAAGCCGGCGGCATACGCCGAGCGATTGCTGGTGCGGCAATGCACCCACAACGGGCGATCTTTCGGGATTTCCTGCAAGCGCGCGAGCAAACGCGTGTGCGCGATGTTGCGTGCGCCCGCTAAATGGCCGGCTTCAAATTCATCGGCGCGGCGAACATCTAAAATCAATTTGGAGCCATTCAAATTTTGCTGCACCAATTTTTTAATGTCGAACGTTTTCGTTTGGCGCAGTTCGCCGCCGGTGGCGGCATACTCAGCAAGCGTCTGCGGGGTAGCATAACCCGCCACATCATCCAGCCCGATGCGAATCAAATCCGTCACCGCTTCATGGACTTGACTCGCTTCGACGATCAGATAAATCGGCACGCCGGCTTCGACATACGATCCAGCTACCGTCGGGAAAGAATTATCCAGCGGCGCATACAACGCGCCGGGAACATGACCTTCAACAAATTGCGCCCATGTCCGTGTATCCAAAATCATCGCTTGTTTTTTGACCAGAGTTTTAAGCGTCTCGGCATTCAGCGGTTGCGGCGAGGGAAGCGCGCCGAGCAACGCCGGGCCTTCTTTGTTGTCGCGCTTCATTCTGGCAAAATAGAGCGGCGGTTCCGGTTGGCCGTAAAGAATGGATTCCACAAATTTTTTCTCTTCCGTCGCGGCGCTGATTGCAGCATTAAAACGTTTCTCATACCCAACTGTCGACTGCGGCACTGCGCCCAAGGCTTTGCCGCACGCGCTGCCGGCGCCGTGCCCTGGCCACAATTGCAAATAGTCTGATAAATGCTTAAAACTTTGCAACGACTGATACAGTGTGCGCGCCGAAATTTCTTTGACTCCGGCCTGGCCGGCTGCGGTTTCCAACAAATCGGGCCGCCCCACATCGCCGACAAAAACAAAATCCCCGGTGGCAATGCCCATCGGTTCATTCGCGCCACCGCCGAGATCTGTAACCATAAAACAAATGTGCTCTGGCGTGTGCCCGGGCGTATGCAACACTTCGAGTTGAATATTCCCAACTTTAAATTTGTCGCCATGTTTGACGAGCTGATGCTTGTAACTGCCGCCGCCGTGTTTTTTATGCAGCCAACGATATTTCCAATCCGCATCGCCTTCATCGGAGAGATACAAGCGGCCACCGGTGCGCTCGGCCAATTCGCGGCTGCCCGAAAGAAAATCCGCATGAATGTGCGTCTCTGTAATCGCGGTGATTTTCATTCCTTCTTTGGCGGCAGCCGTGATATAGCGTTCGACGTCGCGCTGCGGATCGATCACCAGCGCTTCACCCGTGCGCTGGCAGCCGATAAGATATGCCGCCTGCGCCAGTTTGTCGTCATACAACATGCGAAAAAGCATGAGCAATCTCCTGATTTTTTTATTAACTTAAGCGAAAAGCAACTCTTTGCCGATAATATAAATCGCCATGAGCAGCACAAAATATCCG
>CAYUVM010000505.1:0-4067 GCA_964447935.1 uncultured Cytophagia bacterium
CCGGTAGAGCGCCTGCTTTGGGAGCAGGAGGTCCCCGGTTCGAATCCGGGCGCCCCGATGATGCAAGAACAAGCCCTGCAACCACCTGCGCTGCGGGGCTTTTTCGCGGCCCCCCCAGAATGATGTGTGAAGCGTTGTGAGTCCGCCGGCTTACGCGGTCACCAGTCGTTGGGTCGGCTGAAGCACAATCTTCCGTACAGTGTCAGAATCGACTTGCATGTACGACGTAATCATCGTCCCCTCGTGGCGCCAGCCACCGGCCGCAGCCACGTCCTTGACAGGGTATCCTTTCCGCTCGGTAACCCACTTCCGCCGCAAGGGATGCCAGAGCCCCCCCGGCTCTCTCGGGATGTCTGCCTCGACATAGGCGCGGCGTAGCCAGGCATCCAACAGGTATCGGCTGCATGGCTTGAATGCGCCCCCAGGAGCTGGGAAGACTGGTGCATCACCGATTGCGGACTGAATGCGGCGTCTCGATTGCAGGGCTTCCAAGACCCCGGTACTCATTGGCACGACGTCCTCGAACCCCTTCTTGTCGAACTCGGCCCTCCAGCGGATCGTGCCTGCGCTGAAGTTGACATCATCCCACCTAAGGTTGATGCAGGCGGAAATCCGTCGGCCAGTCCCTTCGGCCACCACCAGGGCCAGTTTGAGCAGGGGATGGACCCGCGAAGCCACCTCGAGTAGCTCGAGATAGGCAGTGTGGGTCATCACGGGTCGGCGAGGGTTTTTCTCCCGAGGGATTTTGAGTCCATGCCAGGGGTTCTCCCTGAGGAGCCGCCTGCCGGTACTCGTCCGCTCCCGCTGCCCCCAGTTGAGTGCTCGGTGCAGCGCCAGGAGGTCCGCCTCGATCGCGCGGTTCCGAACCGTGCCGCCCACCTTGAGGCCTCGCAGTGCAACAACGCCTTGACGTCGAGCCAGCGTGTAGCGGTGGATATCCGACTCGGAAAGGCTCTGGGTGTCTCGATCAGGTCCAAGGAACGCCACTACCCGATCCAGTTTCTGCTTGTCCTCTCGCTGTGTGCGAGCCTGCTTGGATGCGTGCTGCGGGCTTGCGAGGTACAACTCAGCGAGCATGCCAAGGGTGAGGCTTCCGTCTTCGATGGCCTTCAGGTGCGAGAGCAGGCCTTGGAGCAACTCGTAGCCCTGCCGGGTGGCCAACTCGCGATCCCGGTGGCCCAGACTCTTACGATCCTCCTTTCCGTCGACATAGATCGATCGCATGATGTTGGCGCCGGGGCGGGCTTCGTAGAGCCGCACCCGCAGCCCGCGTTCACCGATGGACTTCGACCAAGCGCGTGGGGTCCTCGTCACAGAGGCCTCCTTCGTTTGGCGATGTCCTGGGCATCGGTAACGGGATCATATCGCGCGGGCGCGGGGGCGGCAAGCGCCTGGAGGTCGCCGCGGCGGATCCGGAGATGGCCACGGGGGTTGGCGCGGCCGTCGGGGAGGGCGCCCTTCCGGACAGCGCGCCGGATGGTCTCGGGGTGCTTCCCGACGAGCTGGGCGGCCTCCTCGACGGTGATTTCGTCGTTGAGATAGTGCTGGGCAGCGGCTACCAGCCGCTGGAGCAACACCTCGCGAGCCTGGGCGGCCTGGGATGCGCCGTTTTCGGTGAGGGTCTGATTCTCCGTCAACGCGCCTTCCACAAATCCCACCAGCCACGGGGGGAGCCCGTGGGGAAGGGGAGTGAGTAAAGTGAGCGGCGCTGCCATGCGTTCATTGCTCGGTTCGGTGGCGGTCCGAGTACGACCGCGGTTTGGTACAACATGCCCGGCATTTGCGGCCGGAATTTCCGGCCGTCCAATACTACGGTGCTTCCGGCCGGTAAGTCCGGACGGCTCTCCCAGGTTCGAATCTGGGATTGGGCTAGTGTCGGATCCCAGATTCTGCCCGCGAATTCCCAGGTTCCAGGGACCATGTCCACTAGTCTTCTTCGTCGTCCTCACCATCGTTGTCGTCCCATTGGTCGAGAACCTCGTCGACACAATCTTCCACCTCGGTTTCGGTCCAGTTGGACTTGACGTCTCGGCCCAGAACTTCTCGCACTTCCTCCCACGCCTCCAGTTTGGCCGAGACGTCCCATGCGGAGGTCTCCCGGCGCGCGTAGTCATTACCCCTAGTGATGAGTGCGTTTCGCTGCCGTTCTGAGGCCTTCTCGGCTTCCTTTACGCGTTTTGCCTTGTCTTCGGCCTCCCGCCATGGCCGCAGCACGGCTTCGACACGACCAACGACGATCTCCCGCGCCGTGAAGAGTGGGAGGTCGAGTGGAAACTGATTCAACGTCACGAAGCGCTCCAAGTCGGCTACGACCTTTCCCTGCCACTCTGCGGGGGTGTTCCAGGGAGTCGCTCCGCGACCCATCGCCTTGATGTTCTGGAGGTGGAGTCGTTCTGCCCATGCAGGATCGAATAACTGAGGTAGAGGCTGAGGCGCGACGGGTGCCGGAGGGACCACGGGGGTGAGCCGGGGTGGCGGCGGAGGCCGGTAGCTGGCCAGCTCTTCTGCGTCCCAATCTTCGAATGGCAGCTCTTCGTCGAGCTCGTCCTGATCGTTGGCGGAGACGGTATCGTGGCCCGCGAATTCGCCGGTGCTCGGATTTCGCTTCTGTGAGGACTTCCTTCGACCGCAGCGGCGCTTCCGGAACCGGTCGATTTCCTCTTCGGTGAACCGTCGATGGCCGCCCCTCGTCCGGACGGCCCGGATCTCTCCCGCCGTCTCCAGCTTCCGGACCGTGTCCACCTCAAGGCCGAGTCGCCTGGCCGCTTCTCCGATTGTCATCCGCTTGGTCATGCTCTACCTCCCTCGTTGTTATCCGCCCCGGTGCCAGCGAGCCTGGGAACAAATAGGAAAGGGAGAGCGCGAGGCCAACTTGTCTTGTCGGCGACTATTTGGCAGATTCCGCCGACTAACCGGCGAGGCTTGAACTATGGGCAGATCAAAGGTGGCAAGGGGTGACGCGTTGGCGATCGCGGCTCGGCTCAAGACTTTCGCCCTGACGCGCTACGGGACGTGGGAGGCATTTTACAAGGCACTGGAGATTTCCCGCACGACGGCTGACTCCTGGAGGGGGCGGTCGCCCAGTGTCCCAGATCCGCCGTTCCTGTTGCTTCTCGCCCGAGAGGCCAATTTGAACTTGAACTGGCTACTACTCGGCAGAGGACATGATTTGTGGGAGTACCCAGGGACCTTCCCTGGCCAACAACTTGAAAACTTCATCGAAGCACAGCTTCGGCATAGCGAGGACGCCACGTTCGAAGAATTCAACGGCGCGTGGGAGCGGTTGCAAATGAGCAACGATCTCACCCGCCAGGAAGACCTGGTACTTCAGCTTGCGGTTGAGGGAGTTCGTCCCCGATTGCGTGAAAACCTGCGGCTGGTGCGGCACTACGCTGGCATCATGCGGGTTATCAATACTTTCCCACAGGTGTTAGCCGAGGGTGGAGAGGATGGCGAACGAAAGGCCAAGGAATTCAGGCAGGCTCTTCGAGAAGCGTTCTGGACGGAGGCCGAGTCCATCGGAGAAGATGCGGCAGCACACGACGATACGCGCGGATAGCCACGGGTCCTCGCAGTGGAGTCCCGATGTGAAAAACCGCCGGAGCACCCGGTGTGCAAATCGCCATGAGAGCGCAGTCGTATGCCGGGGTGGGGGGCGCCTCCTCATGGACCTCAGGCGCGGTCTGGACCGGCATCTCCCAGGACTTCGCGGCGATGGCGACATGATACACCCAGACGCGCGCCCCGGAGACAAGGGTGAGCTGTAGCAGGAGCAGAAGCGCAACAACATTTGGCCGGGAGGAAGCCACCATGTGCCAGCCGTACCTCAGTGGATGTGAGGGGTCAAACAGGCCAGACGTGGGGCATCGGCTAAATCGCGGGCTGGTCTTCAAGGACGACACGTCCGCCACAACCTTCAAGAGCGCTCGATCCTTCCGGCTCACTGCCGATGGCAATTGCCCACAAGTTCGCCCGATCCACGCCCCGACGGGCGACAACCTGATAGCCGTCTTTCACCTCTTGGGCTGTAGCTTCGCAAGCGACAATGCGTTCGCAGTGACGACCAA
>CAYUVM010000506.1:0-4064 GCA_964447935.1 uncultured Cytophagia bacterium
TTCACATAAACCAGAAAGAAGGCGGCTATGGCACGTGACCAGGCCTATCGCGAAGCAGAAAAGAAAATCGAGGATGCGCGACGTTCGAGGGCAATTACACTTAATCTCAGCAGTATGAAACTCACCGAACTGCCAGAGTCGTTGAGGCAACTTATGCAGTTGCAGTGGCTGGATCTCTCCAACAACCAACTGACGGCACTGCCAGAATCGCTGGGACAACTCACACAGTTGCAGTCGCTGAATCTCTCCGATAACCGACTGACGGCACTGCCAGAGTCGCTGGGACAACTCACCCAGTTGCAGTCACTGGGTCTTGCTAACAACCAACTAATGGCACTGCCAGAGTTGTTCGGCAATCTCGCGCAGTTGCGGTGGCTGGCTCTCTTTGCCAACCAACTGACTGACCTTCCCGCTTCCCTCGCCCAATTTGAGAATTTAGAGCTCAAGCTCACAGACAACCCCCTCAACCCCGAACTCGCCGCGGCCGACTATCAAGGCCTTGGTGCCGTCAAAGCCTACCTGCGTGCTAAAGCCGCGGCGCAAATCACCCTCAACGAAGCCAAACTCATCCTCGTTGGCGAAGGCGAAGTGGGCAAGAGTTGCCTGCTCGGCGCGTTGCGCGGCGACCCGTGGGAGGAAGGCCGCCCCACCACGCACGGTATCGATATCAAGCCCGTCAAAGCCATCGACTCTGATAGCAAAAAGGAAATCACTCTCAACGGCTGGGATTTCGGCGGCCAGCGCGTTTATCGTCCCACGCATCAGTTGTTCTTCAGCGCGCCGGCGGTCTATCTTGTCGTCTGGAAACCGCGCGAAGGTCCGCAGCAGGGCTTTGTCAAAGAATGGATTCAACTGGTTAAACGCCGCGCGCCAAGCGCCAAGATCATCGTTGTCGCCACGCACGGCGGCCCGCAGCAGCGTCAGCCCGATATTGACCGTCAGGAATTGTGGGACTTGTTTGGCAAGGAAACCGTCGTTGACTTTTTCTTGGTGGACAGCAAGCCCGATGAAGACGGCAACCGCAAAGGCATCGCAGAGCTCAAGCTCGCCATCGCCCGCGTCGCCGCCAGCCTACCTGAAGTGGGACGCGCCGTGCCGAAAAGTTTCGCCGAGGTCCGCCAAGCCCTACAAGCGAAGGGTGTTCCCTATCTGCCTTTGGATGAAGTCCTCGCCATTTGCCGCGGCCACAAGATGGACGATGAAATCGCGCGCCTCTTTATCATCATCTCGCACCGCCTCGGTCATCTCACGCATTATGAAAACGACCCCGCCCTGCGCGACATCGTCATCCTGCGCCCCGACTGGCTTGCCACTGCCATGAGTTACGTGCTGGATGACGAAGTCACACGCAAAGATAATCACGGGCTGGTTAGTTTTGACCGATTGCGACAATTATGGAATGACCCCAAAAGGGAGCCGGAATCTCGTTATGCGCCCGAGCTTCATCCTTTGTTCCTCCGGCTCATGGAGCGCTTTGACCTTTCTTACAAAGTTGCGCTGCCCGATGAAGCAACTGACGCTATCGGATTCTGGCAACAGTTCAAGGGTATGCGCAATCAAGTTTTTAGTGGGGAGAAAAAATTAGAGGGTCTTCGTTACACGAGTCTGATCGGTCAACTCGTTCCCGATGTGCGTCCGGTGAATGACTTGGCAAAAGTATGGAGTGAAAAGCTTGCCTCTGGCGACCTCCAGCAAACCCAAATCTGCCGCATCGTGGATAAACAAACCGGTCAAACGGCTGCCGCAGAAGGATTGTTCTACCAGTTGATCGTGCGCCTGCACAAATACTCGCTCGGCCGCGCCAACTACAACGACAGCGTCCACTGGCAGCGCGGGCTGGTTTTGGACAATGCCTATAACGGATGCGCCTTTCTTGAACACAAAGGCAACGACATCCACATCACCGTGCGCGCGCCGTATCCCGAACGCTTCCTCGCCATGCTGACCGAAGAAGTGAAATATCTCGTCGAAAGTTTTTGGGAAGGCCTGCGCTGTGACGTGACGGTGCCATGTCTCAACCCCAAGCCATGTTTGGGATTATTCGAAGTCGCCAAGCTCATCGAGAACAAACGGCGCAACCGCCCCGAACAACCCTGCCCCATCTGCAACAAGTGGCAGGGCATCGACCGGTTGCTGCTCAACGCGCCCGATGCGCGCCCCGTCTCGACGATGCAATTGGTGTCAGATAGCGTTGTTCTGGATGAAGTGCGCGGCTTGCGCCGTCTTTTGGTGGCCCACCATCTGCGGGATATGGACAAGCTCGATCAGTTGGCAGCCAAAGACAAGGAAATTCTGAGCAAAATCGACGTTTCTTACTATGGTCTCATGCAGGCCTTCACCGACGAAGCCAAAGAAGGCCCACGGCTGTTCAGCCTCGTGCCGGTTGATCGCACCAATTTCAACCCAAGAGAATGGGCCAGCGCCAAATTTCGCCTGACGTTGTGGTGCGAACATTCGCGCCTGCCGCTGCCCAGTCTCGACGGCAAAGACGGCAAGAAGGGCGTCATTGAAATTGAACTCACGCGTGGCTGGTTCAAAAAAGCCGCACCGTTTCTAAAAGTGCTGACCGGCACATTGAGTCTCGTTTTGCCGGTGGCTGCTTCCGGCGTCAAATTGGCGATGGATGACGCGGCCTACGACGCGATTGACGAACAACTCGATTTTGGCAAGGATGTCATTGACGCATCATTGGAGGGGAGTGAAAAAATCAGCGATTGGCTGGGCGGAAGCGAAAGCACGGCGTTGGAGCATGGCGAAGCCATCCGCGCGCAAGGCTCGACCCTGCGCGAACTGCACGCCCTGCTCAAAGCCAAAGACCCCGGCTTCGGCGGCCTCGTGCGCGTGATGAACAAACGCCAGGAATTTCTGTGGGTGCATCCGATGTTTGAGAAGGAATATTGATGTAAAAAACGTGTAGAGGCGGAACGTCTCTACAGTGGTAATTCAACCAAAATGAGAGATACCGATGAACCTCAAAATCAAATCTATTTTTCAAATCATTGGAATCGTTGCTTTCTTAGCCGGTTCTTCCTTTTCACAACCGGTGGAGACGTTCCAGCGGAACGTCTCTACGACCCTGCAAATCCTCGATGCTGCGCGTAAAACCCCCATCGAAGGCGCTCGCATCTACGTCAAAGATCGCGCGTTTGCGCTGCGCTCGGATGTGAATGGCCGCGTGGTGATTCCGGAAAAATTCAAAAAGGCCAAGCTCAGCATTCGCGCGAAGAATTATCAACCAATGGAAGTGCGCTTGCCGTTGAAAGACGCCTCTCCCCTGCAGCTCAAATTTGATTCCACGCGCGTCAATCCCATCGAAAAGAAACTTTCGTTTGATCGCGGGGACACGCTGCGCGGGAGTTACGGGCCGTATCGCGCCAACAACGATTTGCTATTTTACGATCTCAACATGCGCTTGAACATCGCGGAGAAATATCTTTCCGGTTTCAATACGATCCGTTTCAAAATGCTCGCGGAGGATAATCGCATTCAAATCGATCTGTTTGACAACATGAAAGTCGATAGCATATTGTTCATTGGCAAGCCGCTTGAGTACACGCGCGATTTCAATGCGGTGTTTATCGATTTTCCTGAGATGCTGAAAACCGGTCAAATTTACAGCATCGACTTTCATTATTCCGGGCATCCGAAGGAAACCGGACGCTTTGGCGGCATTGCGTTCAAACAAGATTCGCTCGGCAATCCGTGGATTTACACGGCGTGTCAGGGCACGGGCGCGAGCTTGTGGTGGCCGAACAAAGATCAGCAGCCGGATGAAGTCGATAGCATGAAAATCAGCATCGCGGCACCGTCGGATTTGGTGGTGGTGTCGAATGGCCGCTTTCAAAACAAAACCGACCTCGGCGACGGTTACACACGCTGGAATTGGCGCGTCAATTACCCGATTAACAATTACTCCGTGTCGCTAAACATTGCCAAGTACACGCATTTTTCTGAATTGCTTGGCGATCTCACGCTGGACTATTATGTCGTGCCTTATCATCTTGAAGGTGCGAAGCGGCAATTTAGCCAGGCCAGGCCGATGATGGAATGTTTCGAAAAATATT
>CAYUVM010000507.1:0-4059 GCA_964447935.1 uncultured Cytophagia bacterium
CCCTTTAAAATTTCTTAAAGCGATCTCCTCCTCTTTTCGATCGCAAAATCCGTCACCAGATTGAAGCGCGTAATTCTGGTTTGCTGTAAAACCGACATCACGTCTTCAACCGGACCGTAGGGCGCGCCCTTATCACCTTTAACCACCGTGCGCAACCGCGGGTTCGCGACGCGGGCCTGGATCAGCAGGTTCGCCAGATCCTGCTTGGTCACCTGCATACTGGCTTTGTATTTGCCCTCGGCGCCGAAGAGGCGTTCGCGCAGCACTTGCGAATCCAACCCGAGATGAATCGTGCCTTCCTTCGTCACGCTGATCATCATCACGTCAGATTCCGGCAATTTAATGGACGAGTGGGAAGACGGCAGCGAAATCTCAACATCTTCCACCGGCTTGAATTGCGTCGTGAGCATGAAGAATGTCAAGAGCAAAAACGCCACGTCCACCATCGGCGTCATATCCATCTTGATGCCGACGCGACCTTTTTTAATTTTGGGCATGGAAAACTCCTCGCCTTATTTTTTCAGTCCAAGGGTTTGCACGATGGAATAGCTGGCTTCGTCGATCATATAAGTGAAATTATCGACCTTCGTCGTGAAGAAATTGTAGGCCACGATGCCGATGATCGCTGCGACCAAACCGCCGGCGGTGTTGATCAACGCTTCGGAAATACCGAGCGCGAGCTGCACGGCATCCGGCGCGCCGGCGCGGGCCATGGCCGCGAACGAACGAATCATCCCGATCACCGTTCCCAACAAACCGACCATCGTCGAAATCGACGCGATGGTGGAGAGCATGACCAGATTCTTTTCCAGCAGCGGCACTTCGAGCATCGTCGCTTGCTCGATGGAGGATTGCACTTCTTTCATCACTTCTTCTTGCTCTTTCGTCCGGCCGCTTTCCTTCAAACCCTGATAGCGTTCCAGGCCGATGCGGATGATGTTGGCGCAGGAGCCGCGTGGTTTGTCGCACATGTCGATCGCCGCGGAAATGTTGCCGGCGTTAATTTCTTTTTGCACGCTGCTCAAAAATTTCGGCAATGAACCTTTGCCCTGGGCCTTGCGGAGAGAGAAAATACGCTCAAAAACGTAGGTCACGACCATGATGGTCAACGCGATCAAAACGACCACGAGGTACCCGCCGTCTTTGATGAATTTGGGCAAACTTTCAAAAATGAAGTATGCGGCAACGAATGACACCACTAACAACACCGCATTAAAAACGGACTGTTTCATGACTTGATCTCCTGGGGTTAAGGGGTAGCAGTGAGCGACTTAGGATTGCAGACTTTTAACGGCTTCATCGCGCGTATCCGCGACGTCAAACACACTGGTAAGCTTGGTGATGACAAAGATGTTTTGCACGCTGGTGTTCATCCCGCACAATTTGATCTTGCCTTTGTCTTTGCTGTACATCGTATAGACACCGACGAGCGCGCCAATGCCGGTACTGTTGATGTACGTGACCCCGCCGAGATCAAGGACGAGTTTGCGGTTGCCTTGCTCAAACAAATCGCGGGCTTTGGTTTTCAACTCATCGGTCTCGCCGCCGCCAATAATCGACCCTTTCGGCTCGATAATGGCAATTTCGAGATTGTTCAGGGTAGTGACTTTGGTTGCCATAAATGCCTCGCCAAAATACGTTCGTGACTCGCGTCAGCTCTGGGTTGCGCAACTGAATTTAATCTATTCAAACCAATATTTATGCCAAATCTGTAATGCGGAGTTAAGACAGTTTTATTAGGAGTTTAGCACGTCACAAGAAAATGACAAATTTGCAAATAATATTGCAAAATGCAAGAAGGTTTTTTGTTTTTCTGTTTAACCGGGGCTAATGTCCGTTTTTCCCGTTAACTTACTTGACCTTGCAAAGTGCAACGCAATGCGGTTCAAAATGGAATTTCTGCAAGGCTTGATTTTACAGAAAAAGTTGTGTATCTTTTGTCACCATTTACAAACATAAGCGCATAACTTTATCCCAAGAGCATGATACCTGTTCTGGACACAATAGCACAAAAATTCAGCGTGCTTCCACAAGTCGAAGCTGTGGCATTGGCCGGTTCGCAAGCGACGGAAGTAGCGGATGAAAAATCCGACTTTGATTTGTATGTTTATGCCACCGCCGAAATAGCGCTCGACTTTCGCCGCGCCCTGGCAGAAAACCTTGCTGAACGTTTTGAAATCAACAACCAGTTTTGGGAGCCGGGCGACGAATGGATTGACGCGGCATCGGGGATCGGCGTGGATATTATGTATCGCCAGCCGCAATGGTTAGAAGAGCAAATCGCGCGCGTGCTGGTTCAACATCAGGCTGCAGTGGGATATTCGACCTGCTTTTGGTATAATGTTTTGCACTCAAAAATTCTCTTTGATCGCCGTGGCTGGTTTGCACAAATGCAACACCGCGCCGCGCAACCCTATCCCGAGCCGCTCCGCCGCGCGATTGTTGCAAAGAATTATCCCATTTTGCGCCGCAACCTTTCTTCCTATTTGCATCAAATCGAAAGCGCTATTGCCCGGCAAGATGCCGTTAGCGTGCAGCACCGCTCCGCCGCGTTGCTCGCGAGTTATTTCGATATTTTGTTTGCTCTCAATCGCTTGCCACATCCCGGCGAAAAACGGCTCATCGCCTTTGCCCGCAAACATTGCGCAAAACTGCCGGATAAAATGGAAGAGCAGATTCACCAACTGATTGCTGCAACCCCAGCGTCTCAAGCCGCATTGCTCATCGCGAACCGGCTGATCGATGGATTAGAACACTTGCTTGTGGCAGAACAGTTGCTTGAGAATTGAGACTAACCGCTTAAGGATCGGCGATTAAATAACTGTCCCATTTTTACAACGCGAATGGACGCCAATAAACGCGAATTTTGAAAGCATTAGCGCTCACATTCGCGCTAATTCGCGATTTGAAAAAGGATAGGTTATCCAAGTGGCGTTCCTGATGTTCTCAAACCCGATTGGTTATCGGCATGAGAAAATCTCAAAAGAAAGTTTGAGGTTTTTTATTTTTTACTTGATTGGAACATTTATGTTCACTATATTGATTTTCATAAAAGTGATCTTTTAATCACCTAAACAAAAGGACACTCAAATGACCACGATGATTAATGAAGATGTTGATGTGCTGGCGCGCACCTACAAAGGCCAAATCGCCCCGGTGATGGTGAGTTGGAAAGGAAAAAATTACACCGTGCAAAGTGTGGAAAGCCGCAAAAAACTGCGCACCAAAAGGAACCGCTTTGAAAACATCACAGTCAAAGTGGTGGTGGCAAAAGAAATGCACCTCGAATTTGACCACACCAGTAAATCCTGGCGCTTGCTGACCATGGCCCAACTAACCGAGCGTTGATGGCGACGCTTCCCGCATAAAATAATTTTTTTGCCGTTCGTAAAAAAGGCTTGCCTGCTAAAAAAACAATTCGTATATTTGTTTCGCTTTCGATTTGTACTTGTACAAATGAACATAAGTGCCGAGCCTTTTCTCGAACCTCGATGACATATCCGAACGAAACTACCGCCACGGCGGAAAAAACCTACACTCCGGGCGAAGCCATCAAACGCATCGGCAAAGGCTTGAATCGCGACAAGCTGGCTTACTTCATCCGTGAAGGATACCTGCAACCGCAAACACTCCAACGGGGCAAGCAGGTTTATAAATTCTACCTCGAAGCCGATCTGTGGATTTTGGATCGCGCGATGACCTACATCGAACAATACCAAACACGCCCGCGCGCCGCCTTTGAAAAAGCGCGCCAGGAACGCACACAGACGGAGTTGGAATTAACGTAGAGCACTTTAAATTTTAAAGCATTTGCAAAAAGCTGTTTGACAATGGTTGCCCGCGTTCGCGGGCAGCCATTGCCTCGATAAAAATTCTGGATTCCCGCTTTCGCGGAAATGACTATTGACGATGTAATAAAAGCAAAGCATTCTAAAATCCGACAACCGCAAAGAATCATGGAGACGATTCCCCAAACGCGCTTGACCCAACTCACGAAGGCCGACCTGCGTACCGCGGCGACGCCGGCGATTTTTCGGCAGAGTGAGCGTTTTCACCAAC
>CAYUVM010000508.1:0-4055 GCA_964447935.1 uncultured Cytophagia bacterium
TCAAAGAACAAAAAAACGAAAACGTCATAAACTAACTTAACATTGTCAAGCTATAATTTCGTCAGTTTCGTTGCAAATTTCAGTAACTACCGTTGCCGAACTCTGTTGCACCAGCCAACTGAAAATTACGTGGCGCGCATCGTCGCCCTTGCCGGCGTCGTCGTCTTCGCCGCGTTTCTCTACAGCCTGCGCGAAATTTTGACGCCGTTCGTCGCCTTCATCGCGCTGGCCGTTTTTTATTTCACGATCAAAGAGCGCGCCGTTGCCCGGCCCCTTTTCGTTGTCGGGCTGACGCTGATGGCGATCTGGATTTATCAGCAGCTCGCCGGCGTGCTGGGGCCGTTCCTCTTTTCAATCGCGATGGCGTATTTGCTCAGCCCGCTCGTGAGTTGGCTGGAGAAACGCCGTCTCAAACGCGCGCTCGCCAGTTTGCTGGTTATTTTGGTTTTTATGTTGGGGCTGACTATTCTCGGCATCTTCCTGGTGCCGCAGCTCGTGAGCGAAATCGGCGATCTGATCAATCAAACCGTCACCGCGCTGCCGCAAGTGCGCGATTGGCTGCAAAACACCGTGCTGCCGTCGCTCTCGCGTTTGCCGGTTGATTTGCAAAAATTGCAGAACGCGCTGCTCGAAGATTTGCCCGGCAAGCTGCAAACTGTGCTCGGCACAGTGTTGCGCGGCGCGCTCAATTTCACCGCCACCACTTCCGCGGTGTTGGGCCAATTGCTCAATGCGATTCTCATTCCCGTGCTCACGTATTATTTTCTCAACGACGGCCAACAGCTTTGGGAGCAATTCGTCCTGCGCCTCTTTCCCGAAGAACGCCGCGCCAGTGTTCAGCAAAAAGTGCAAATCGCCGACGACATGATGAGCGGTTTTCTGCGCGGGCAAGTGACCGTCATGACCATCGTCGGCATTCTGTCCGGAGTTGGCATGGCCATTGTCGGCGTGCCCTACGCCATCTTTGTCGGCTTAATGAGCGGCCTGCTCAACATCATTCCGTACGTCGGCCTGCTGATCAGTTTGATTTTGACCTTGGTGGTCGCGTTGTTTACCGCGAACCCCTTTGCCACAATGATCAAAGCTGCCATTGTCTTCGCCATCGTGCAAGGCCTCGAAGGCTCGGTCATCTCCCCTAAAATCGTCGGTGAAAAAGTCGGCTTGCATCCGATGATCGTCATTCTCAGCGTGCTGGTCGGCGCCCAATTCTTTGGCTTCTGGGGCCTGCTGCTCGCCGTCCCGGTCGCGGCTATTATCAACGTTTTTGTGAATCAGCGAAAAACGCCGGAACCTATGCCAGCGCCGGAGGCGGATTCAGCTACATAGATTTAACATCCGGACGCTCAAAGTGTCCGTGGCCCGAAACTACGGACGCAATAAATTTGTTGACTTTAGTACCGGCTGTGAGTATAATTCAAAAAGCAACCTTTGGGATTAACATAAATGAAGGCTCGATTATATGCCTGCTGAACAAAAACTTGCCCGCTGGACCAATATCCTCATTTACAGCACCGCGCTGCTGATGCTCATCAACCTCTACAACATTTTTATTTATGTTCCCACCGAGGCCAGTATGGGCATCATTCAACGCATTTTTTATTTTCACGCGCCGTCTGCGTTAGTTGCATTTGTCGCCTTTGGCGTGACGTTCGTGTACAGCATTTTATTTTTGACCAAACGGCGGCTCTGGTATGATCGCGTCGCCTATTGTTCCGCAGAAGTGGGCGTGATTTTTACGACCGTGGTTTTGCTCACCGGCCCGATCTGGGCGCGGCCGGTTTGGAATGTGTGGTGGACGTGGGATGCGCGTCTAACCTCGACGCTGGTGTTGTGGTTTATTTACGTTGGCTATATGATGCTGCGCTCTTACACCGGTGATGAGCAGCGCGGCGCCCGCTTTGCGGCGGTTTTCGCCATCGTCGGCTTCGTCGACGTGCCGATCGTTTATCTTGCCAACCGTTTGTGGCGCACGCTGCACCCGCAGCCGGTCATCATGGGCGGTCCCAATTCCGGCATGTCTCCGGAAATTCGCAACGTTTTTTTCTTCAGTATCTTGACGTTTCTCGGGCTTTATTTGCTGTTGCTGTTTTATCGTTTACGTATCGAACGCACTCAACTTGAATTGAATGAGCTAAAAAGAGAATTGGTGTATTCACAATCATAGGAAGATTCATGCACTTTCTAACCTTGCTTTTTTCGGGACTCTTTCATTGGCTTGGACAAGCGGAGCCGGTGGCAACCTCGATGAAGAATTTAAATTTTCTTTTTGCCGGCTATACCATCGTTTGGCTGCTGATCATCGGTTACTTGTTCAGCCTGGGGCGGCGGCAGAAAAGAATTACGCAAGAATTGGAAACGGTTAAACAACTGCAACGCGAAGCCGTAAAATAAAAAAGCCAACGCTTTGATGCAAAGACATTGGCTATCTTACCATTCGGTTTGCAGGCAAGACTTCGTCGCCCGCAGCCGCTACTAAAGCTTTACACAATCCACTCGTTGCGATTGCCCAGGCGCTCGACCGCGGCGATGAGTTTTTCCGCAAATTGCTCGAAGTCCTGCAAGTTCTTGTTCAACCGCAGCGCGGTGGTGATGGAATCAATCGCGGCAGGATAATCGTGATTCAACAATGCGATATAACTTAAAGCCAGCAGCGCCTGCACGCAGCGCGGGTCGAGTTGCAGCGCCGCGAGATACTCGTGTTGCGCTTTGAGCGGCGTTTTTAATTCGAGATAAAGATTGCCGAAGAAACAATGCATCGTCGCCGAGGGCCGCATCAGCGCGCGCTGCGCCGTGAATGCATTCAACGCCCGTTCATAATCCCAGTTTTCATAAAAACGCATGGCCTCGATCAACGCCGGTGCCTCGCCGCGAAATTCATAGCGTTTGTCGAGAATTTGGCGGAGCGGAAAAGCGGTCAACAAATCTTCATGCAATTGTTTTTTGGCTGTGAGCGCGTTTTCCACCGCCTCGGCGTGGTTCGTATCCGTAGCAATGTGAATAACGGCGTTTTCCGGCTTGCCTTGACGCTCGCGCCACGGCTGCAGCCACGGCCCAAGCTGCGTGAGATGTAATTCGACTTGTTCCCGTCTTAAATAAGCATATTCTCCGCCGGCCAAACTCGCCAAAATTTCCGTCACTTCGATGCCGGGGTTTTCCCGCCAGATTTCCAGCAACGCCTGCTCTTCATTCGTCGTCAAAAAATGCTGCTCCAACTCGCAGCCACCGGCTTCCGGATGCGGCTTATCCAGATCGCGCAGAATATTTTTAAGCGCGACTACGGTAATATCATCCGCCGTCGGCTGCGCGCCGAGAAATTTTTCGAGGGCTTGCTTTAACTCGACCAGAAAATCGGTGGGATTTAACTCGCCAAAGTTGTTCACAAATTCAACCAGCCGCTGCCGCCCCCAAACTTCTCCCTGCGCATTGCGCGCCGCCAACAAGCCGTCACTGTATAAAACCAGCAAATCATTCTGGCGCAACGCCACGCGTTCACTCTTTAAGATGCCCGCGCTATTGACCGTCGTCACCCCGTTGATTTTGGGGTCGATCTCAGTCGCGCCATTGCCGGGCAGTTTCCCGGTGAGGCCGGCGCCAAACGGCGAACCGGAAGTGTTCAGGAGATACATTTTGCCGGAGGTGGGGCGATAAACCAGCATTGGCAAATGTCCGGCACTGGCAAAATGTAACAGGCGTTTATTCTGATCAAAGATGGCATAGAACGCCGTAATATTGCAACCATTGGCGCAAACTTCGGAGAGGCGTTGATCGAGATGGCGCAACGTCGCCGCAGTGGAAAGGCCGGCGCTGTTTGAACGCAAGGCTGTTTTAATGATCGGCACATTCTCGTAATCGATTTTGCCGGCCACATCTGCAAGCAAGACACCGACGCGATTTTCGCCGAGGATGAAAAAATCCACTTGATCGCCGGCGGTATCCGGCGCCGACAAATATAAATAATCAATCAGCAGGCCATTGCGCTCTTGCCGTTTGCGGGGAATGTATGGAAAAATCGCCGTGCCTTCCTCGGCTCCGTTGGCCGAAGGCCGCGGCAATCT
>CAYUVM010000509.1:0-4045 GCA_964447935.1 uncultured Cytophagia bacterium
GCATTTGTTCGAATTTTTCAAGTAAAAATCTTACTTTTTCAGCATCCTGCTAAAAGAAAATTGTGCATCATCAGTTTGGGTGAGAAACCCAATAAGCGGGTACCATATTTTGAAATGCATTTGGACGATTTCGAAGAGAATGGCAAAGTGATCGATTATCAGGCCGCCCAAAAGTATTTTCGCCAAAATGCGGCAACGCAGTGGGCGGCGTATGCGGCCGGCACAGTTCTCGTTTTAATGAAAGAACGAAAGATTGCGTTCAATCACGGCGCGCACATTTTGATCAGTTCGGAAGTTCCGGAAGGAAAAGGCGTCAGCTCCTCCGCCGCGCTTGAAGTTGCAGTCATGGCAGCAGTGACCGCAGCATTCAAGATCGAAATGCCGCCGCAGGAAATGGCGCGACTGTGTCAAAAAGTTGAAAACCTGATCGTCGGCGCGCCCTGCGGCATCATGGATCAAATGACCTCGGCCTGCGGCCAAGCCGGACAACTTTTGTCGCTGCTTTGCCAGCCCGCTATTTTGCAAGAACCAGTTCGAATTCCCGACAATATTTCCTTTTGGGGAATTGATTCGGGCGTGGCGCATTCCGTTTCCGGCACGGAATATACTTCGGTGCGCATTGGCGCATTTATGGGCTACAGAATGATTGCCGGATTGGCAGATTGCAAGATCTCGCCAGGCAAGAAACCGCAACGCGTTTACATCGACGATCCAAAGTGGAACGGTTACTTGGCCAATATGACGCCTTCGGTTTATGAGCACGATTACACGCGATATTTACCGGAAGAAATCACCGGCAGCGCTTTTATCGAACGTTATCACGGCACAACGGATGAGGTGACCGAAATTAAACCGGACGTTGTTTATCATGTCGCGCGGCCAACGGCGCACCCGATTTATGAACATTTTCGCGTCCGCACTTTTGCGGCGATGCTGCAAAATTCGAGAACGCAACTGACATTGGAGCAACTTGGAGAATTAATGTATCAATCACACAGCAGCTATTCCGCTTGTGGTTTGGGGTCTCGCGGCACCGACAGGTTGGTTGAGCTAGCGAGAGAGTCGGGATCTAAAAAAGGAATATTCGGCGCTAAAATAACGGGCGGCGGCAGCGGCGGAACGGTCGCTATCTTGGGCAATGCCGATGCGGAGCAAGCTGTCGATGCGATTGCTGAACGCTACGCCAACGAAACCGGCCAGTATCCGAAAGTTTTTAAGGGATCATCAATGGGCGCGAATGATTTTGGCTGGGTGGTTTTGAAAAATACATGACGCGTTTTTTCAAATTATAGGAGCAGGCTCATGAAAACGGCTGCAAAATTTTTCTTTTCACTTGGTTTAATTTTCAACGCTGCTTTTACCCAGACCAATATGAATGCACCAAAAAACAAACTAATCGTTCATGCCGATTCCGGCAAAACCACGATCAGCCGGCACATTTACGGGCAATTCAGCGAGCATTTAGGCCGAGGCATTTACGAGGGCATTTGGGTCGGAGAAAATTCGCCCATTCCCAACACGCGCGGCATTCGCAATGACGTCGTTGCGGCGCTGCAGAAAATCAACATTCCCAACCTGCGCTGGCCGGGCGGTTGTTTCGCGGACGAGTATCATTGGCGAGATGGCATCGGCCCGCGCGCTCAGCGCCCGACCATGATCAACACGCACTGGGGCGGCGTGACCGAAGACAACAGCTTCGGCACGCATGAGTTCTTCGATTTGTGTGAGCAACTGAACACCGAACCTTACATCTGCGGCAACGTGGGCAGCGGTAGCATCGAAGAAATGTCGAAATGGGTGGAGTACATCACTTTCGACGGCAAAAGCCCGATGGCTGATCTGCGGCGCCAGAATGGCCGCGATAAACCGTGGAAGATAAAGTATTGGGGTGTCGGCAACGAAAACTGGGGCTGCGGCGGAAACATGACGGCGAATTATTACGCCGATCTTTATAAACGGTTTGCAACTTACTGCCGCGATTACGGCGATAATCGCTTGTTCAAAATTGCCGGCGGCGCCGGCGGCGGAGATTTCAACTGGACGGAAGTTTTGATGGAAAAAGTCAATCGCTCGCTGATGAGCGGACTTTCGCTGCATCATTACTTCGTGAACGGAACGTGGCAAAAGAAAAAATCTGCCATTCAGTTTGATGAAAGCGAATATTTTGCTTTGATCGAAAAATGTCTGGGGTTGGAAGCTTTGCTCAACGGCCACATAAAGGTTATGAAGGAATATGATCCCGATAATCACATTAGTCTGATGGTGGATGAGTGGGGGGCTTGGCACGAGTCGGATCCGGGCTCGACGCCGGGTTTTCTTTATCAACAAAATGCTTTGCGCGATGCATTGGTGGCGGCCCTTTCATTCAACATTTTTCACAAGTATTGCGACCGCGTGAAAATGGCCAATATTGCCCAGACCATAAATGTTTTACAAGCAATGATTTTGACCGACAAAGAGCAAATGATTCTGACGCCAACCTACCACGTATTTGACCTGTACAAAGTGCATCAAGAGGCGCTCTATTTGCCATCCGAGTTGAATACGGAAAATTATGCGCAGAACGGCCAAATAATTCCGGCGCTGAATGTATCGAGTTCAAAAGCACAAGACGGCAGCGTTAATATCAGTATTGTGAACGTGCATCCGGATAAGAACATTCCGCTGGAATGTGAAGTGAGAGGAATCCAGGCAACCCATGTTTCCGGAAAGATACTGACCGCTGTAAAGCTGAATTCACATAATACTTTTGCGCAACCGGATAACGTGAGAATCGTCGCTTTCACCAAAGCCTCTCTGAGCAACCACAGGCTCAAAATTGAGATGCCGGCGAAGTCGGTGGTGGTATTGAATGTGAAATGAGATACTCGCAATAGCGTTCACCCCTGTCGGAAATGAAAAGTAATGAGAGCATACTTTTGAGAACACATGTCAAAACCTGTCACACTTAAGCAAATTGCGGCCGCGGTCAATGCTTCGATCAGCACCGTGTCCATGGCGTTGAGCGATCATCCGCACATTAGCCCGGTGACCAAGATCGAGATTCAAACCATCGCGAAGCAAATGGGTTACTCGCCGAATCTCATTGCGCGCAAACTGTCTTCGCGAAAAAAACGCACGATCGGGCTGGTGGTTCCGAAGGTCGCCCATCCGTTTTTCTCGGAGGCGATTGAGGCGATTTACGATGAAGCCCATCAGCAGGGCTACGAAATTTTCATGATGGTCTCGGGAGAAGATGCGACGCTGGAGGCGCATCATATCAAAACTTTACTGGGGCTGCAAGTGGACGGGTTCTTGATTTCGGTGACGGAAAAAACCACCGATCTTTCACCGTTTGAATCCATCCTTTCTAAAAATAAAAAATTGGTTTTTTTTGACCGTATCATCGAAAATCTCGGATGCAGCTGCGTCGTTTGCGACGATTACCAAGGTTCTTATAACCTGGTTTCTTATGCGCTCGATAAAGGGTATACAAAGATCGGTTACATTGCCGGCTATTCCGACATTTATATTGGCCGGGAACGGCGCCGCGGTTTTGAAAAGGCATTAAGGGACCGAAATACTTCCGTGAACCCGGATTGGATCGTGGAAGGAGGGTTCGATCAAAGTGATGGCCATGCCGGTTTCTTGAAGTTATATGAACGGGGCCCGTTACCGCAACTGATTTGCACCGTCAGCTTTGCCGCCGCCCTTGGCGTCTTAAGTGCGATTCATGCACTCGGGCTTTCCATACCGCGTGACATCGATGTCATTTCTTTTGGCGACAGCGGATACAATTCTTTAATGAAGCCGGCTTTAACCGCTGTTCATCTGGATGCCAAAATGATTGGCAGCAAGGCCGTTAGTTTACTCATTGAGCAGTTGAGCCACTTAGAACGGACGAGCGAGAAAATTCTCGTTCCCACGCGGTTGGTTATTCATGAAACCGGCCAGGGACCGTGGGATGAGAAAACTTAGTTGCTATTGGCGTTTTTTTTTCAGACCGAGACTTTTTAATTCTACTTAGACAGATTACAAATCTTGTTCTTTGACTAAAAATTTGTTA
>CAYUVM010000510.1:0-4045 GCA_964447935.1 uncultured Cytophagia bacterium
ATCATCTTTGATTTCTGACGGTGATTCGCCGCCGGAAGATTCGAGCGCGACGATCAATTCCGCATCGCCCAAAACCGGTAAATTGGCGTTGTGCGTCGCAAAAATAAATTGCCGTTTGCGTTTTTCGCGGCGCAAAGTGGGAATAATGGTGTCAGCGATGAAGCGATTGTCGAGATCGTCTTCGGGTTGGTCGATCACCAACGGCGTTTCGCTGTCTAATAAAAGAACAAGCAGAATCGTTGTGGCTTTCTGTCCGATGGAGAGCGCGTGTATCGGTTTCCACTGCGGCGTTTTATTTTTCTCGGCGACGTTTAACTCGAAATGAATGGCCACGGGCAAATCCAATTCCTCCAACTCGAGCATTTTTTCGGGAGGCAGTTGCGCCAATTTTTCCGCTTGCCGGTCGGTAAACGCGTAGAATTCTTGTAAGGTTTTTTTGCCATCGCGGAGATGCTGGACGAAATCGGACATCGCAATGGGATGCTCCTCGTCAAGCTTGCCGGCGACGCCGTCACGCAATTTTTTGTCGTAATGTTCCTGCAAGAAATCGAGCAACGGGGTTAAGTTTCCCTCTTTCGCCACCCGTGCGGACACGCGTCCTTCCAGATCCTTCGAAATCTTTGCGGCGGCGGCCTGATCGAGTTCAAACAGTTGCCACTTCAATTCCTCCCAGTTTTGCAGCAATTGGGCGCGTTGCTCTTTTAAATCGTCTTCATGCTGTTTGAGCCGTCGCGCTTCTTTTTTTAACGGCGCCAGCGTTTCATACTCCCGCCGCAGCTTGATAAACATTTCGCCGTCCGTGGTTTTCAATTCCCGCGCGCCACGTTCATCCGCCTGCCGGCGAATTTGCCAGGTCTCGGCAATTTCCAAAAGCGCAACTCCCGTGTCATTGAGGCTTGCGCCGGCGCCATCCAAGTGTTCCTGCATTTTTTCGTGAAAATCCGCTAGCGTTTTCTCTAATCTGATCCACAGATCGGCATTCGGCAATTCGGCGAAGGCCGACGAATCAAATTTACCGGCGTTTTGCGTCACGGTGCGGCGCAGTTGCTCGAGCGCTTTTTTAATCAGTGGGAATCCCTCGCGGCTGTTTTTCAACAAGGCTTCTTCGCGGGTAAAATTGGCCTGGGCTTTCAATTTTGCTTCGATGCCCAATTCTTTGTAGCGCCGCAAATTCTCTTCAATGGCCGGGAGCCGGCTGAGTTTTTCCGCCAGCGTTTCACTCTCGCGTTGGGTTTCCAAAAACTCCTGGCGGTTGAGTTTGAGCGCTTTCAATAAGTCACGTTTCTTGTCATCGTATTCTTCGGCGCGCTCAACATCGCGGAAGCGTTGCAGCAGTTGATGTTGCTTGGCGCGATCCTGCGCGATCTCCGCAATTTCGTGCTGGCCAAAAATTTCCACTTCCGGGAGAATCGCGGTGGGATGTATGGGTAGCACTTCGCCGTTTTCATCGTAAACCAGCGGCGGCTGTAAATAACGGCGCTCGATCAAATAATAACGGGGCGCCGGACGATGCGAGCGCACGAGCAGCGAAATGCGCGTGTCTTCGCGCAACACCTGCCGCAGAATTTCCTCCTGCGTGCGCTGTGCCGCTTCGCCAATCGGCTGCAAATCCAACACATAACGCAGGCTTTCAATGATGGTTGATTTTCCCGAGCCGCGACCGCCGATTAAACAATTGAGATTTTCATTGAAGCAAATCGCGCTGCCGTCGAGAAAATTTCCCTGCCACGTGACCGCCGCCAATTCCGCATGTGAGTGCGGCTCGGCTTCGGAAAGCAAACGTAATCGCGACGTCGGATCGAGAAACGCCTGCCAGAGGCCTTCCAGCGAAGGCGAGGACATTTTAATCCACGTGCTGCATTCGGGTTTGCTCAAATCTTTTAAGTTGTAAACATCAAGGCAGTTCAACACCGCCACTGGCTGTTGGCGGTGATAATGCGTCAGCTCATTGTCGAGCACTTTGCGGAAAAACTCCGGCAATTCCTCGCGCCGGCCGGAAATTTGAACCGCGAACAAATTCGGATCGATGAAATATTGCGCGCGCGTGGTTTTCGCGCATTCATTCAGCAAGCCATTCTCACGCTCGACGTGGGCGGCAATGCAAATACCCTCACGATTTCGTTGCACGAATTCGATAATTTCCGGAACCCGCAGTCGCGATTGGTGCGGCACAATGCCTTCATCTTTCATCCAACGATCTTTGGGCGGCAAACCCAACGCGGTGAGCAAATGATGGAGATCGTCAATCTTGGCGCCAGGATTGAAAAGGCAGAGCAGGTGAATGCCTTCGGTGCTGGCAATTTCAAAACCGGGAAAGACAATGATATTTTCCTGCCCCAACTCATGCCGAATGGTTTCCACATAAGCAAGGCTGTTGTGATCACATATGCCGACGGCATCAATGCCGGCTTTTTTACAGGCAGTCGCCAGTGCCAGCGCGTAATCGCGTTGATATCCGGCGGAATTGCGGCGATGACGGGATTCGAAGCCTTTGAAATTATCCTGCAGCGGCGTATTCACCTGCAGCGCGCAACGATAATACTTGGCGCCGTTGCGGCGGGAAATGGCCGCTTTGATATGCTCGGGGAATTGCGGCGGCTGGCGTTCGGTCACGGTTGAACGCGCCACGAGCGATGCTTGGCGCTCGCGGTCGTTGATCATCAAGGGTGTTGGCTTGCTCACAAATTTCCCTCCGGTCGGAAATGTGATGTTGATTATGTTTTCAAAATACGGCTTTTCGCGGAAGGAAGCAAGATGAAAGCAAAATTTTTTCTTTGGCAGATTTTATCTTGGCGATATGCCGGAACCCGGATCATTCATAAACCGCCAAGCCCGAAGACACCAAGCCTTGAGCAAATGCTCAAGCTGATTCTGCAGACGGCAAGCTCTTGTTCTTTGCTTGTTCCCGCCGCTGCCGCATCGCCTCCGCCATTACCACCGTTGCCGCGTGACTGAGCGAAAGCGAGGACGAGCCCGTAAGCATGGGAATCTTCACAAAGCCGTCGCACATTTCCCGCAAGGCCCCCGACAAACCACGGCGTTCTCCGCCGATGGCCAGCATGGCCGGACCGGTGAGGTCGATGTCATAAATGGTACGCTTCGCCCCGGCGATGCAGCCGTAAAATTTTATTCCCGAGCGTTGCAACGGCCCCAACTCTTTTTCTGCATTTTCAATCTGCACCAGCGGCAGCCGCTCAAACGCGCCGGAGGAGGCGCGTGACACCGTCACCCCGTCAAAATTCCACACATGTTTTTTTAGCAACACCGCGTGCGCACCCAGTGCCTCCGCCGAGCGCAACGTGTAGCCGAGATTTTGCGCATCTTCGGTACCTTCGATGAGCAAAAGCAACGGCGGCGTATTGAGTTTTTGACAAAGCTCGAGCAACTTGTCGATGGCAAACGCCGGTTTCGGCGTGCAAATCGCGACCAACCCGCCATGCGAACGGCCTTTGGTCATTGCATCGATTTCCGCGACTTCGACATATTTGACCGGGATCGCCTGCGCCTCGGCGGCGGTGAGAATATCTTGAAAGCGCTTTGGCTGAATATTTTGTTTCACCAGCAATAAGCGAAATTTTCGCTGTCGCGCCAACAGCGCCGGGAGAATGCATTGTTTGCCTTCGAGGATTTCCATAGTGAAGAAAACATAGCGCCCGCTTTCCATAAAAGCAAGTTGTTTGTTGCCGAATAACGCTGTTGACATTGGCGTGATTTTTTGCGATATTTCTTCTGTTCAATAAACTGGAGATGAAATTCATGAATAATCTCACTCTAACGAAGCCGGTGCGTCCCGCGCCTGTTGAAACGAAAATTGATCAGGCGGCGGCGATCGCGGAAGCCAATGGGTTTATTCTCGATCACCTGCCCGATCGCTTTTGCGCCGGTGTTCCCCAAATTGTGTTGTTCACGGTAAGTATGGTCTGGGCGGTACCGATTTTGCTTTCCTATCCGGAAATTGGGCCAGTGGGAGAAGTTGGCGTTGTTGCCGTTGACGCAGAATTGGGAACTGTTGTTGGGTGGTCACCGCTTGACGAGGTTGTGCAAG
>CAYUVM010000511.1:0-4043 GCA_964447935.1 uncultured Cytophagia bacterium
CGTTCAAAGAACAAAAAAACGAAAACGTCATAAACTAACTTAACATTGTCAAGTTTCCTTCAAATTCTTTATCTTTACTCATTCATAAAATTGGCAATCGCCCCATGCAAACCAAACGCGCCATTCGAATTGTCTTATCCACTCACGGCGACGTCAATGAGGAATGGCGCGCTGGACGGCGACATCGCGGAATTGAGTAACGATGTAACGCCATAATCCTGCAAAATCTTTTTACGAAAACGGAAAGGGTATTTTCAAATGAAACGTCCGGCTTCTGTCGTTCTTCCAGCGGCTATTCTTCTTTTTTGTTGCTCGATCCAGACAACGACTGCACAAATTTTTGACTACAAAAAATATCTTTCCGGCAGCCCATCGACTTTGAGCGTCCTCATCACTTCTCTTAATTCCAGTTCGGGCAAAGTTGCTTTTAACGGTAGTGAAACACAACCAGTTGTTGCGCCTTTTAGCTGGGAATGGGGCGACGGCACCACCACCTCCGGCTTTTTCCCGCAGGAGCACACTTATGCAGACCGAACGAAGAACTATGTGGCCAAGGTCACCTCGCATTACGCCGGCGGCAAAACTGATTTTTTCGAAGTAAGTGTGCAGTTCCAGCCGCTCTCATCTTATGCCTGGCCCAATGCTCCCACAGCGCTTGCGGTTACCATACCATCTGTAAAACCTAACTTGGGGACACGTTTGTATCCACTGCCCAATCTCACCGTTTTTGACAATTCATTTTTTCAGGTGATTTCACGGCCGACGCTTGAAGCCATTCTTACAGTAGCTGCGGCGGTGGAAATGGATTTTGTCAATGCCGATGTGTACTTGTACCAAAATAAATTCCAGCAAGTCATGCTGCGTGACGCCAGCTTCCGCGGCGCGTATTCGCTCTATTTCGCCGATCCGGTGGCGTTTGGCGTCGGCGATGCGCTGTTCAGGGCAACGCCGGATTTCTCTTCGCTGTTTCATGAAATGGGCCACAACTTCACGCTGAACAGTCCGGCCAATTATTATTACGGCGGACGCATTGACGGCAGCGCCAACGCGATCTTCACGGAAGCGATGGCGCAGATTTTTCAGCATGCCGCCGGATATGAGATCGTCAATAAGCAAGCCATTTACGGTTTGCCCGATGATCTTGTTTTTGAAATAAAGAGCGCGTTGGTTTCCAGCGTGCAAATTACCAGGAATTTTTATGAACGGTACTTGTCTTCCGGCAAACCCTTTGCTTCGTGGAACAATCCCAATACGCCAGATGATGAAACGTTAACGACGTTTGGGACGATTGCATTCAAATTTATGGAGCATGCGGAAAACTCCGGCAAAGAATACAAAGCGCCATTGAAACGCATGATGACTTTGTTGCAGGTTTTTAATGCTGATTTGCACGCCCAATATGACCAACAACATAATACCGCCAAGGCAGACACGTTTCGGGCGACGCTGATGGTGACAGCTTTGTCCTATGCTTTTGATCAGGATTTGCGAACCGAGTTTCGCAACTTGAGATTTCCCATCAGCGATGTGACGTACAACTTGCTGCTGCGGATGGTGGGGAACTCTCCCCCTCGTGTCGCGAGCGTAATTCCAGATACAACTTTAATTGTCGGGAGCGGGAACTACGTCAGGCGTTTGGACGTGCCGGTGCCGGTTTTCATCGATGCAAACAACGATTCATTATCCTACCGTACCTCCAGTTCCAATACAGTGATTGCCGGAGCACGAATCGATTATAAAACTTTGATTGTCGAACCGAAAACTCCAGGCAGGGCGACGATCTCGATTACAGCCGATGACGGTCGCGGCGGCACTGTAGCGACTTCATTCGCCGTCACCGTTGTTGCGCCGAATCGAGCGCCGACGGTTGCCAATGCCATTCCTGAGATCACGCTGGTGATCGGAGCAGCCTATATCCGCAATCTTGAAACAACTCCCAAAGTCTTCACTGACGCCGATGGTGATGTCTTGACTTATGCTGCAACCAGCGCGAGCGATTCCGTTGCGACAATTGCTGTTACGGGCAGCATTCTGAAAATTTCGGCGATCACCAATGGCACTACTCGTATCACAATAAAAGCCGACGACAAGAGGGGCGGTCTCGCAGAAACCGGTTTTGGCGTTGTCGTACAGAAATTCAACTACAAAAAATATCTTTCTGGCAGCCCATCGACGTTGAGCGTCTTCATCACTTCCCTCAATTCCAGTTCAGGCAAAGTTGCTTTTAACGGTATTGAAACACAAACAGTCGTTGCGCCGTTTAGCTGGGAGTGGGGCGATGGCACAACCACCTCGGGCTTTTTCCCGCAGGAGCATACTTATGCGGACCGAACAACGAGTTACGTGGCCAAGGTTACCTCACATTACGCCGGCGGCAAAAATGATTTTGTCGAAGTGAGTGTTCGGTTTCAACCACTCTCGCCGTATGCATGGGCAAATGCTCCGGCAGCGGTTGCAGTTACCATACCCGCCGTGAAACCCGCTTTGGGAACGCGTTTATATCAGCCGCCCGATCTCAGCGCGTTTGATAATTCGTTTTTTCAAACGATTTCACGACAGGCCGCTGAGGCGGTTCTCACCGTGGCGGCAGCAGTCGAAATGGATTTTGTCAACAATGACGTCTACATGTTTCAAAATAAATTCCAGCAAGTTATGCTGCGTGACGCCGGCTTCGGCGGCGCGTATTCAATTTGGTATACGGATCCAATAGCGTTTGGTGTCGGCGATGTCTTCTTGAGATCTATTCCGGATTTTTCTGCGCTTTTTCATGAAATGGGCCACAATTTTACGCTGAACAGTCCGGCCAATTATTATTACGGCGGACGCATTGACGGCAACGCCAACGCGATCTTCTCTGAAGCCATGGCGCAGATTTTTCAGCATGCCGCCGGATATGAGATCGTCAACAACCGGGCCATTTACGGTTTGCCCGATGATCTCGTATTTGAAATAAAGAACACGTTGGGCTCCAGCGCAAAAACGACCAGAAGTTTCTATGAACAGTATTTGTCTTCAGGGAGGCCCTTTGCTTCGTGGAATAACCCGAGCACGCCAAATGATGAAACCCTCCCGACGTTCGGAACGATTGCATTCAAATTCCTGGAGCAGGCCGAAAACTCCGGCAAAGAATACCGCACATCGCTAAAACGGATGATGACACTGCTGCAAGTTTTCAATTCTGATTTGCACGGCCAATATGATCAACAGCATAATACCGCCAAGGCCGACACGTTTCGGGCAACGCTGATGGTCACGGCATTATCTTATGCTTTTGAACAGGATTTGCGAACCGAGTTTCGCAACTTGAAATTTCCCGTCAGCGATGCAACTTATAACTTGCTGCTGCGAATGGTGGGAAATTCTCCTCCTCGTGTTGCCAACGTCATTCCGGATACGACGTTGATTGTCGGAGGCGGGAATTACGTCAGGCGCTTGGATGCGCCCGCGCCGACCTTCCTCGATGCAAACGGCGATTCATTGTCCTTCCGGGCCGCCAGTTCGAATACAGCGATTGCCGGAGTACGAATCGATTCTAAAACTTTGCTTGTCGAACCGAAAACTCCAGGCAAGGCGACGATCTCGATTACGGCAGATGATGGCCGCGGCGGTACTGCCCAGACTTCCCTCATTGTAACAGTCGTCGTGCCAACCGGTGTTGCCAATCATAGCGCGGCCATACCAACCGAATTTGCGCTGCACCAGAATTATCCGAATCCGTTTAATCCCTCGACGATAATCAAATATGACGTGGCGCAAACAGAACACGTCACACTGCGGGTGTATGACACCAATGGGCGCGTTATCGCTGTACTTTTAAATGAGCGGAAAGCGCCTGGACAATATCTCATCTCATTCGATGCCACCGGCCTGCACAGCGGCGTTTATTTCTACCGTTTGCAAGCCGGCAGCTATTCACAAACACGCAAGCTGATTTTGATGAGATAATTCGACTTCGCTTTTCCTGCTTGGAAAAGCGATGACGATGGCCGCACTTGGCAGCCGATCTTCGACGAGGCATAGAGCAACAGCTTGGCATTCGAGTT
>CAYUVM010000512.1:0-4043 GCA_964447935.1 uncultured Cytophagia bacterium
TTGATCAACGGCCAGCCGTTCGCGTATCATTCTTTTCAACGCGAAGCGATTGAAACGCTGATTTACGTCTGGGAAATCGAGCGCGTGCGTTCACGTCAGGCGTTATTGGAACGCTACGCGCAAAACTTGCAGGGAGTCCGGTTGCCGCCGTTTGATGGGTTTGCGCGCTATTGCCTGAAAATGGCGACAGGCAGCGGCAAGACGAAGGTGATGTCACTCGCCGTGGTGTGGCAATTCCTGAACGCGATGCGCGAGCCGGAAGAGATTGGCCGCGATTACGCGCGCACATTTCTGCTCATCGCGCCAAACGTAATCGTTTACGAGCGTTTGAAAACCGACTTCGAAGGCGGCCGCATTTTTCGCGTCGATCCGCTGATTCCCAAACCGTTGCAAATCTTTTGGGATTTTGATTGCGTGCTGCGCGGCGCCGGCGAACGGGCGCACAGCGAAGGCATGCTGTTTCTCTCGAACATTCAGCAGTTTTATGAACGCCGGACGATCAACAAAGATGACGAGCCGGAGGCGATAACGGATATGCTCGGGATGAAGCCGCCAACACAAAAATTAGAGATCACCGATTTCAGCGAGCGCATCAGCCGGCGCGACGGCCATTTGCTGGTGATCAACGACGAAGCGCATCACACGCATGAAGAAGACAACGAATGGAACAAAACCATCCGCCAATTGCACGAAAAGACGCCGCTCGCAGCGCAGCTCGATCTTTCGGCGACGCCGCGTTTTCAAAAGGGCGCAATTTTTCCATGGACGATTTTTGATTATCCGCTGAAACAGGCCATCGTCGATAATATTGTCAAGCGACCGATGAAAGGCGTGGCAAAAATTAACGAGGCTAAATCCACCATCGCCAGCGTGCGCTATAAACCCTATCTGATTGCCGGCGTCGAGCGCTGGAAAGAATATCGCACCCAACTCAAGCCGCTGAAGAAAAAGCCGGTGCTGTTCATCATGTTGAGCGATACGGAAGAAGCCGAAGACATCGGCCATTGGCTGCGGGATAACTACCCCGAGCATTTTGCGGACCAAAAGACGCTCATTATTCACACCAACAAAACTGGTGAAATCACCAAAACCGATTTGGACACGGCCCGCAAAGCCGCGCGCGAAGTTGATGATGACAGCAATCCCATCAACGCGATTGTGAGCGTGCTGATGCTGCGCGAGGGCTGGGACGTGCAGAACGTCACGGTGGTCGTCGGCCTGCGGCCATATTCCGCCAAAGCGAATATTCTGCCGGAGCAGACCATCGGCCGCGGCCTGCGCTTGATGTTTCGCAGCAGCGGCGGTATTGGTTACGTCGAGCGCGTGGACATCATCGGCAACAAAGCTTTTCTCGAATTTGTCGATGATTTAGAAAAGCTCGAAGACTTGACATTAGAGACGTTCGAATTGGGCAAGGACAAGCTGCGCATTCTCAGCATCGCACCGATCGAGGAGAAAAAAGAATTTGACATTGCGCTGCCGCAGCTCACGCCGTCGCTGGTGCGCAAGAAGAGTTTGGCCGAAGAAATCGCCGCCATTGACGTGATGCAATTTGATTGTTCGCCGTTGCCATTTAAAGAAGGCGATACCACCGCCACGGATTTCAAGTTCGAAGGGTATGATATTTTGACTTTGCAAAAAGAACTTGAGCGCCAGTATGTTCTGCCCGATCCGCAAACGGCGCAGGAAGTCATCGGTTACTACGCGCGCATCATCGCCAAAGAAGTCAAGCTGCCGTCCCAATTCGCGGCGCTCGCGCCGAAAGTTCGTGAATTTTTCGAGCATAAAGCCTTCGGCAGAACCGTGAATTTGGAGGAAGCGGTGCTTGTAAAAGCCATGAATTCAAATATGGCACACTTTGTTTGCAAAGAGAGCTTCAAAAAAGTTTTGCTGCAGCAAACCATCGCCGAACAGGAACCGCGGCTGGACACACCGGCGCGTTGGTTGTCCGGTTTGAAGCCGATTCCGTGGTCGCGGCAGGTTTACGAAGCGCGCAAATGCGTATTGAATCTCGTGCCCTGCGGCAACGCGTTTGAAAAAGCCTTCGCCAAATTTCTCGATCGTGCCGAAGACGTCCGCGCGTTCAGCAAGTTGCCGGAGTCCTTCGGTTTTGCCATCGAGTACACCGACCCGGCGATGAATTTGCGGAATTACTATCCGGATTTTGTCGCCGTTGGCCATAACGGCACGCATTGGTTGTTGGAAACGAAAGGCCAGCAAACCGAGGACGTTTCCCACAAAGATTACGCCGCGGAAGTCTGGTGTGAAAATGCGGCTAATTTAACCGGCACTAAATGGCAGTATCGCAAAGTCATGCAGAAAGCATTTGAAAATTTACATCCGGAATCATTAGAGGAACTGCAAGTGTTGCGATAATTGATAAAAGCTAATTCGTTCGTGCCTCTTGAATTTCCTCCCGATTTTTCCTACATTAAAATAAACCCGCAGTTTTTGCCAACAATCTTTTGTTCATAAAATGAGGCCCTCATGACGATTCATGGTTTTGATTTGCTCCGCGAACAGGAACTGATCGAATTAAAAACACGCGCCAAACTTTTTCGCCACGTGCAAACCGGCGCGCAGTTGCTGGCGCTGGAGAATGACGATGAGAACAAAGCCTTCGGCATCACCTTTCGCACGCCGCCGCAGGATTCGACGGGCATCGCGCATATCATGGAACATTCTGTGCTCTGCGGCTCGCGGAAATTTCCGGTGAAAGAGCCGTTCGTCGAATTGATCAAAGGCTCGCTCAACACGTTTCTCAATGCCTTCACGTATCCCGACAAAACTTGCTACCCGGTGGCGAGCACGAACTTGCAGGATTTGTACAATCTCATCGAGGTTTATCTCGATGCGGTGTTTTACCCGCGACTCACGCCGTTTACCTTGCAACAGGAGGGCTGGCATTATGAGTTGGAGAAGCCAGTCGATCCGCTTATTTTCAAAGGCGTCGTCTTCAATGAAATGAAAGGCAACTACTCCTCGCCGGATCGTTTGCTGGGCGAATATTCGCAGCGGGCGCTGTTTCCCAATCACACGTACGGCGTTGATTCTGGCGGCGATCCGAAGCACATTCCGGATTTGACGTTCGAGCAATTCATGGCGTTTCATCAAAAACATTATCACCCCTCGAATGCGTACATTTATTTTTACGGCGACGATCATTCGGAAAAACGTTTCCAGATTGTCAACGAGTATCTGAAAAATTTCAGCCGTGCTGCGAATGATTCAGCGATTCCGCTGCAAGTGCGCTTTTCACAACCGGTGAATTTAACGCACAAATACGACGTCGGTGCCGAGGCCGATCTCAGCAAAAAGAGCATGGTGAATATCAACTGGCTGCTGCCCGAAGCGACCGACCGCACGCAGAAGCTGGCGCTCAGCCTGCTCTCGCACATTTTGATCGGCACCTCGGCCTCGCCCTTGCACAAGGCGCTCATCGACTCCGGACTCGGCGAAGACGTGATTGGTGGCATCGAAACTGAATTGCGCGAAATGTATTTTTCCGTAGGCTTGAAAGGCATTGCCGCAACCGACGCGGAAAAAGTTGAGGCGCTGATTTTTGACACGCTTAAAAATTTATCCCAAACCGGCATCGACCCGGCAACCATCGAAGCCTCGCTGAACACGGTGGAGTTTCGTTTGCGGGAAAACAACACCGGCTCATTTCCACGCGGATTGTCGCTGATGCTGAAATCTTTGACGAGCTGGCTGCATGACGGCGATCCGTTCGAGCCGTTGCGGTTTGAAGCATCGCTGGCGGCCATAAAGGCGCGAGTTGCCGCCAAGGAAAAATTCTTTGAAAATTTGATCCGCGCGCATTTGCTGGAGAATCAGCATCGCGTAACCGTGCGGCTGGAGCCGGACACGCAAATTGCCCAACAGGAAGAAGCCGCAGAGAAAGCACGTTTGGCGCAGGCGCGCGAACAAATGAGCGCCGAAGATTTGCAGCGCGTCATCGAGGACACTGCCGAACTGAAACGCCGGCAAGTGACGCCCGACTCGCCGGAGGCGCTGGCGACGATCCCGATGCCGCGATCGTG
>CAYUVM010000513.1:0-4041 GCA_964447935.1 uncultured Cytophagia bacterium
CCGCCAAGGGAATGTCGAGCGTGCTCTCGCTCATCTCGCTCAAATAACAAAGGGTACAGTCCAGGTTGCAGCGTTGCGTGATTTCGAGCGAGACGCAACCCATGGCTTTGCGTTGGCCGAGCGACTGGCTGGGTGTGCGGAGTTTCGGATGGAGCTTTGCCCATGTGCGTGCTTGCGCTTCCTTCGGCGTCGGCACATGACGGCCATTGCCGTTGGGTTGCAAAACCGGCAGAAGTTTTCCATTTTGATTCATGCTGCACTCCTTTTCTGGTGGAATTGGCCGGTCGCTAAACGATAACTCCCGATTCATTCGAGTGACCGGTCAATTTCTTAATCAACATCTGAGGCATAGCGTGGATAGTATTTTTTCGCCAATTCCCGCGGATGAACGCCGCAACGATAAAGCCATTGCAAATAAATATTCCCCAACCCGCGCTTGAAAAAACCGTCATTTTCATAGCGTCGTGGCGAGGTGAAAACCGGCTCGGGCAAAATCGCAAAACCCGGCTGTTTGTTGAGCCGTTGGACCAGTTCCATATCTTCCATTAACAGAAAATCATCGCGATAGCCGCCGAGGGCCTCGAAATGATGGCGCTTGACAAAAAGCGCTTGATCGCCGAAAGGCAATTTTAAAAATTTACACCGCAACCCGACATAAAACTCCAGATAGCGATAGGCCCAGTGCGGATGCTCGACGCGAAAGGTGAAGGCGCCGGAATAAAGCTGCGGCGAAGTTTTAACCGTCGTTAAAAAAGAATTAAAAGAATCTTGAGGCAGCGTCGTGTCAGCATGCAAAAAAATCAACCACTCCCCGCGGGCGTGTTTTGCTCCGGCATTCATCTGGCGAGCGCGCCCGCAAGGCGTTTGAATCAACTGGAGCTGCGGCAATTCTTCCGCCAGCCGGCGGAGGGCCTGGATGGTCCCATCACAACTGCCGCCGTCGGCAAAAATAATTTCAGCCTCCGGCAATTGATTGAGCGTTTGCGCTTGCCGGCAAATATTGGCGGCTTCATTTAACGTGGGAACGATAATGGAAACGAAGATCGGCTTGGTGGACGAGAACGAACAAGGTTGCGCTGAAACTGGGAAAAACGTTATTGCCGCCTTCATGTATTTTTCCACCTTGGCTAATAAAACAATCGAGGATGAAGCATTGCCTGCACCGGCCATTCTTTCATCCTCGATTTAAAAAGTTACCCGTTGAGAACTATTCGTTCAAATCCCAATTATAATCGTGATGCTTGATTTTAAAAGTTTTGCCGGCGGCCAACAATTGCTTGCCTTGTTCCGGTGGCAAATAGCGGCTGATAAATTCCGGGACCCCGGTGGAAAATTTTTTGAAATCTTCCTGGAACCAATCGAAAATCTTGGAGACCATTGCCTCTTTTTTGGTAAAATCGAAACTGTTGCTGGCCGTATTATTAATGAATTGGCGGGATTGCTCATCCAGTTGCTCCCCGAGACGGGCCGGCTCAAAAGCTTCGGCGCGCAACGGCGGGCAGCTTTTCGCCGCGCAGTTGATGGCGAAGTGAATGCGCGGATCGCCCATCGGCCGGATAATGTCATTCTCCACGTCGTTGAGGGAATATTGCACGCCGTTGATCGTCACCAGTTTCTTTTGGAAATTCGATTTGCCCAGCGCATACGCGGTTTTGCTCATGATGCTTTTGATCGGATATTGATCGACGACGACTTTGAGCGTGAAGGCGTTATAGACATTGATCCAAAAGGCCAAACGATTTTTCTGCGCGATACTGTTGGGGTCGGTCTTCATCAGCATCGCGACCACTTCGGTGAAACGTTTATCTTCCTTCAGGCCCTTATAATTCACCGCACCCGCTTTGACATGGTCGCGCAAAACTTGCGTAAACAGCGCATAGTCCGGGCCGGTGGAATCCGGCGCCGCGGCAAAAAGGCCGGCGTGGGTAAGCAGCGTCAAAAGCGCCGCGAAGAAAAAAGTTTTTGCAACGCCGCGAAACTTAATAAACCGATGCATGGAATTTCTCCTTGTAAAAATTGATCACCGCAAATTATACGATTCGCGAATTTATTTATGATACGTTGCAACCGCCCTATCGGATTTGCCGTTTTCCGCATTTGGCAAAGTAAGGAAAGCATCGGGAAAAGTCAATTGAAAAAACGGCCTTGCTTTTTGCCATAAACCGGATTATTTTGACGAATGACAGTTTATTTATTCGGTGTTTTTAAAACCTAACACTTCCCGGAGGAGGAAACATGAAGAAAAGTATTGTCCTATCGGCGCTGGTCGTGTGTCTCGTTTTCGTCGCCTGCGCGCAGAAACCTACCGTTGATGACATGGTCAACAAAATCGTGCAAGCTTATGGCGGCAAAGAAAAAATGGCCTCGATTCAGGATCAGGTTGCGACATGGGATTCCCAAACGACGGTGCCGATGGGTGACTTGTCCATGACAATGAGCGGCGTCATGACCATCACCTTCAAGCGCCCCAATAAAATCAAATTCGAATCGCAAGATCAGAGCGGCGTAGTCGTTTTTAGCCAGGTGTTTGACGGCACGAACGGTTGGGTTTACATGATGGGCCCGACCGGCCCGAACGCGCGCGACATGTCGCCCGCGGAAATTCAGGAAATGACCATTCTGGCGGAAACCTGGGTAGAGGGCTGGCACGACTATGCCGCGAAGGGTTTTAAGCTCGCGATGTTAAGCGACACGACGATGAACGGCAAAGCCTATCATCGCATTCACGCGACGGATCGCTTTGGCAATGCCAGCGTGAATTATTGCGACACGCAAACCAGCATGATGGAGCGCACCGATGCCGAAATGACCGATCCGATGACGATGCAAAAAGTGCCGAGCGTCATGACTTTCACCGGTTATGCGGCGCACGACGGCTGGATGATGCCGCAAAAAGTCGCAAGTTACGACGCGAGCAACAACCCGATGTTTGAGATGGCCTTAAAAGAGGTTAAAAATAACACCGGCGTGACCGACGACACTTTTGTGAAACCCGCGCCGCCAATGCCAGAACCTTCGGCTGAAAATAAATAGCCGCCGGTCACATATTTTATTGATTGCATGATCAAATCCCACTGTCGTAAATCTACGGTGGGATTTTTTTTGCCGAAAAACGGCGGGGATAGAAGAGCCTTCTAGTGTCGCCAACTTTATCATTGACAAACTCTTGGTGAATGCGTACATTATTCATGTGTATGATGACCCCAAGGGAGATTGTAGATAGATAATCCCGGTAAACGTTGAATGTTTTATGGTCGTCAGGCCCACCCCATCTATTGAATCGAGGAAAGGTGGGAACGTATAATTGCCGCAGATAAAAATCCTGAACGATCGATGCTGGCGTGTCTGTAAAATTGACGATTCAACCAGATTACCATCGTCAAAAAATCGCTGAATCAATGTAACTATCGACAGTTTGTAATTTTAAAAAATTCAACTTCTGCGCCGTTTGTGGCGGAAATCATACTTGCCACTTCGACAGAAAAACCGCCTTTTCAATCGCGGCGTGAAACGAAGAATCATCGTCCCGACATCACCAACGCGGCTTAAATAAATCAACTCATGTGGCTGTGCGGCTGAAAGACATTATTGCTCCCATTGCGGATGATTTGGAAGCCTTTGAAGAAGAATTCAAAGCCATTCTCAAATCCGACATTTTCTTGATTGACAAAGTCGTTCATTATCTAATCTCACATCGTGGCAAGCGCTTGCGGCCGGTGCTGGTGTTGTTGGTTAGCCGTTTAACGGCCGTGACGGCGAATGGAGAGGACGGGAAGGTTCAGGCGGGCGCCACGGTTTTTTCCAACGGCACTGCCGATAAAAGGCTGAAAGCCGCCGCGATTTTGGAGTTGTTGCACACGGCCACTCTCGTGCATGACGATGTTGTCGACGATTCTTACCGCCGGCGCGGATTTCCCACCATCAATTCGATCTGGAAAAATAAAATTTCCGTATTGATGGGCGTTTGCGTGTTCGCGAAATCCGTGCTGGCGATGCTGCACCTTGGCGTTCGCAGAGCGTGTTGGAGCATTTCCCACACTG
>CAYUVM010000514.1:0-4024 GCA_964447935.1 uncultured Cytophagia bacterium
ACAGTTTTTTAAAAAGGGTCAATGTTATGATACCCTTTTTTAATCTTTTAGTCAAGATATTTTTCTGATGGCTTGCTTCGCGCAGGTCAGACATTTTCAACCCATGTCCAGCTATTAGCCGACAGCGACCAGATTCACGTCATGACTTCCTGATAATAATTTTCCCACTCCGGCATGATTTTATCAATCGCAAAACGCTGCGCATGCTGGCGGCTGGCAGTGGCAAAACGTCGGAGCTTTTCATTGTCGCGTAATAAATCCAAGGCAGCTTGGGCCATGGCATTAATTTCGCCGACCGGAAAAAGAAAACCGGTTACGCCGTGCACGATCACTTCCGGCACGCCGCCGGTGTGCGCGGCAATGACCGGGACGCTGCAATTCATCGCTTCGAGCGCTGCCAGGCCAAAACTCTCTTGTTCGCTGGGGAGCAAAAAAAGATCGGCGCAGCGCAAAATTTGTTCGATATAATCCACCTCGCCGAGGAACAAAACATCGTCGCGCAGCTTCAGCTCTTTGACGAGTTGCTGCATAAACAATCGTTCCGGGCCTTCGCCGACGAGCAAAAGCTTACAGGGCATTTGCTCGCGCACTTTCGCAAAAATCCGCACGACGTCACTCACGCGTTTCACCGGGCGAAAGTTGGAAGCGTGCATCAAAACTTTCTCTCCCTTCGGCGCATATTTATCGCGGCGGCAAAGTCTCTCGTGCGACTCGGCGCCTTTGGCCGGATCGATAAAATTATAAATGACACGAATATCGCGATTGATATTAAATTCTTCGATGGTGCGTTCTTTCAAATAATTCGACACCGCGGTCACGCCGTCCGATTGCTCAATGCTAAATTTGATCATACTGTAAAAAGATTTGTCGGCGCCTACCAGCGTAATATCAGTGCCGTGCAGCGTGGTAATCACTTTCAGTTTTTGGGAATTGAGCACATGCTTGGCGAGATAAGCGCTGGTGGCATGTGGCACAGCGTAATGCGCATGCAAGAGATCGAGGCCGTATTCCTGCGTAACATCGACAATTTTGGTGGTTAGGCTGAGATCATACGGCGGGTATTTGAACAGTGGGTACGCGGCGACATCGACTTCATGCAGAAAAATATTGGGATGAAATTCCCGCAAACGAAACGGCACCGCATAGCTGATGAAATGCACTTCATAGCCGCGCCGCGCCAACGCCAAGCCAAGCTCCGAAGCGACAACGCCGGAGCCGCCATGGGTGGGGTAACAAACCATGCCGATTTTCATAAGCTGAGTCCGAGTTGAAGTTCATAGATGATCATTTGTTCCGCCATCACAAATTAAAATTTCTACTGCCGTTGAACGTGGTGCGAAGGGCCTTAAGGCACCGTATCTTGGCACCATTCCCCGAAAGCCGCCACCGGATCGTCGATACGCACCAACTCGCGCACGACGTACGCTTCACCGTATTTTGCTCCGATCATTGCGCCCCAGCGGCGATTTTTAACTGCGATGACTTCCAAAAATTCCGGGTTCGTCAATATCGTTTGCGCTTCGCCATATTTGCCCATGTTCGGACCGTGAAATTGCGACTCATGTTCGCGTACTGCGCGCATCTTTTGTTCGAAGGCCGAACTGATATCGACAATAAAACTCGGCGGTAATTCGTACCGCTCGAGAAAATAAAGCACACGATAAGGGCGCCACGGCTCTCCCTGAGCGCCATTTAAATTTTTCAGTCCGGCGATCATCGCAGCATCGCGCACTAAATTGGAGGTGTGAATGTGATCGGGATGGCGCGATTCCCAATGCACGGTCGCCACCACACGCGGCCGCAGCTCGCGAATCACTTGCACGAGTTTGAGTTTATTCGCGTACGTCTCTTCAATGGCGGCGTCGGGCATGTCCAATTGGTGATGCACGGCGACTTGCATCATCTTGGCCGCCGCGGCAAACTCTTGCTTACGAATTTCCGGCGTGCCGCGCGTGCCAGCTTCGCCGCGCGTCAATGTGACGGCGGCCGTGCGATAGCCCTGCTGCGCCAGCTTAATGAGCGTACCGGCGCAACCCAGTTCGATGTCATCCGGATGCGCGCCGAACGCGAGAAAGTCAATGGCAGATGCCATTTTGTTATAATAGATTTATGTTGGCTACTTCAAAATTGTGATAACGCTTGAAGGCATAACTACAAAAGCTTACTTCAACATCTTCGCGTTGCGTTTCGGGATAAATCCCTCGCGCCCATCCAGCAGTTTCACTTTATACCAATCGCCGGAGGCTTCGAGCAAATCCAATTCGATTTCGCCGGGCACCTTCACCAACGTCGTGCTCCCGGCATTCGGTTCCGCTTTGATTTCGACGCGATCGGCGCCGGCGGCGACCACTTGGATTTTGGGGATGCTCGCCGCCTGCACTTGTTCCGAAGAAATTTCAAACTTGCGTTCGACAATCGTAATGCCGAGCGCGTTGAGTTTATCCCAAAACGCCAATTGTTTGGCGACGCGGCTTTGGGCTTTGGTGTATTTATCTTCTTTGCTCTTCAGCTTCGCGGCCATCGTAAATTTCCCCTGCGCCTGTTTATAATCGCCGACGACATCGTACAACACGCCGAGATTGAATTGCGCCGCGTGATTGTACGGATCCTGCTCGGCCACCGCCGCATATTGCAAATACGCGGTGTCAATATCGTAGCGCTCCAGCGCCGTTTTGGCAGTCTCATGGAATCGTTTGTAATTGTCATCTTCGAGCTTGGCAAAATCGAATTTCTGCAACTCAAAATGCGGCGCAAAATAGTCGGCCAATGCTTCTGAAACATTTTTCAGGCATTCTTCCACTTGCGCCTCCGATGTCGGCAACTCGCCATAATCGCCCTTGCATTTTTTATCATCTTTTTTATGATTGGTTTGCTTCGAGCCAATCACCTGGCCGGTTTCGACCTTGATGATGCGAATCGTTGCCGACGCATTCGCAACCCGCTTGTTACAATCGACCTGAAATTTACCCTTGTTTTTCTCTTCACGCTCTTCTTTAATCCAGCGATCTTCCGCGGAAACCGAAAGATTGCCGGTGATGATCGCATCGACGCCGAGCAGCTTGCCGACCTGCGCTGCTTGTGCTTCGCTAATTGCCCCGCTCTGGCCGAGTTGTTGCTCATTCATAATTTGCTGCAACCGGCTGCGTTCCACCACGCCAAAAACATTGGTGCGCGCGCCGTTTTGAAAACTTTTGCCTTCTTTGGAGCCGAGACCGAGAAAGCCGCTGCCGACATTTTCGACGCCGCGTTTGTCGTTCAGCAAATGTGCGATGAGCATATCGGTTAATTTGACGCCGCTATCGCTGAATCGCTGTTGGGCTTTGCCCGATTCGGCAACTTTTTCAATCACCCCGAGCAAGCCTTTCTTCTCTTTGCCGGGCGCAGCGTCTTCCTGATAGCTCGTGGTCACGGCCAGATCGAGAATCGCCACTTGCTTCACCCCCTCCAACAACTGCTCGGGCGGTGTAAGAATAAAACACTTAAGATTCTGCGCGCGACCCGAGGCGGGAAGCAGGTTTAGAATAAACAGCAAGCTCAGCAAACACTTCAGGAACGTTTTCATGTGACCTCTCTCCTCGACTTACAATTCAAAGACTTGGTGTTGGAAGTTAGCTAAATCAATTTGTTCATAAATTTTCTGAATTAACCCGCGGCCATATTTACATAAGTACGGGACAAAGCTTAATTCGCGTTCCTGCAAATGACGGCGCGGATACAGCGCGTGCGCGGCTTTGGCAATTTGTTGCGTCAAGGTTTCATTTTGCCGTTTTGCCGCCTGCAATAATTTCTTTTCAATGCCCTCGAGTTCGTGAAAAATCTTTCCCTGTTCTTTTTCAATGAAACCGCCGAGCGTGGCATCCAGCGTCGTCGCCTGCTTTTTTAATTCGCCGAGGCGTTGGCCCAACGCATCGCGCGCCGCCGCCACCGCGGCAAACAATCCATCGGCGGCTTCCCGTTTCAAAATTTGTCCGACCAACTCTTCGGCAGCGCCACCTTGCGCCGACCAGAAATCGGCAATTTGCAG
>CAYUVM010000515.1:0-3997 GCA_964447935.1 uncultured Cytophagia bacterium
ATGCTGTGCAACTCGCTACGCAGCGTCACCAACTCGCCATTTTCACGCGGCGCGTCATTGAAGCGAGTGCCGATAAACAAACAGACAAGCAGAAACATGGCAGCAAACGCAAATTGAAACGCCGGCTGTTTGGGCCACCAGCGCTCAAGCCAGCCATTCACCACATCGCGCAGCCGTGGCGTCACGTGGGTTTGTTTCATGCCCTGTTGATAAGCCTCGAGCATGGCATAAAAACGGGCGCGCGCGGCTTCGTTGGGTTGCTCATCTGGCAGTGCACCTAATTTGCTCCAGATCGCGCGCAGCCCCTCCGCTTCCTGTCGGCACGCTGCGCAGGAAGTGACATGTGCCTGCATTTCGGTTTGGGCGACTTCATCTAAGCTTCCGAGCAAATAATCGGGAAGCGCTTCAATGGCTTGTTGACAAGTCATATAATTGTTTCTGGTGAAAGTTTGGTATAAATTTCTTTTAAATCTTTCAACGCGCGATGCACCCGCGCTTTAATGGTGCCGACCGCGCAGCCGAGCAACTCGGCGATCTCTTCATACTTCATTTCCTGATAACGGCTGAGCACCAGCACTTCCCGTTTCTCCGGCGCGAGTTGAGCCAGCGCCCGGCGCAGTTGCGCCAGTTCCTGACTTTCTTCCAACTCCTGCCCCGGTAGAGGGTCGTCGCTGGCCGGCTCTTCAGAATTTTCGTCCCATGGCGTTTCGCGTCTCGCTTTTTTCAAATAATCCACCCACGAGTTGCGGGCGATGCGATACATCCACACCGTGAAGGGGCTGTCGCCCCGATAACCCTGCCGGTACTTCAACATCCGCAGAAAAACTTCCTGCACGAGGTCATCGCTGGCCTCGCGGCGGTTGGTCAAGCGCAAAAAATAATTATACAACGGCGCATGATGGCGCTCGAACAAAATGCCGAGTCTGCCGACCTCGCCGTCACGGACTTTTAACATGATCAGATTGTCTGCCAGCTCATTCACCCGCGTTGCGCCTTTTGGTTCGTTTTTCGGTTCATTAGTACAGACTGTGGTTGGAGGAAAAGGTTACAGAAAAAAATATTGCATATTGCTTGTTGAATAAGCATATTCTAATAAAACATTTTCATGTATGCAAGGCGATATTTGCCGGGAGATTGTTGATGTTGACGCGCCTGAAAGTTTCCGGTTTTAAAAACCTCGTTGATGTCGATGTTCGTTTCGGGCCATTTACTTGTGTGGCCGGTGCAAATGGAGTGGGTAAATCGAATTTGTTCGACGCCGTCAATTTTTTGAGTGCACTCGCGGATCGTCCACTCATTGATGCGGCACTGGCAATACGCGATGAAGGTGGCCGTACAACTGATGTACGAAGCCTTTTTCATCGGGTCGGCGATACATACGCTGACCAGATGTCCTTTGAAGCGGAAATGATAGTGCCTTGGGAGGGAGTTGATGATTTGGGCCAACAAGCGAAAGCCAGTATCACTTTTTTGCGTTATGCTTTAATACTTGGTTATCGCGCCGACGAAAATTCCCGCTCACTAGGGTCACTTGAAATCGTCAAAGAAGAACTAAGTCATATTAATTTGGGCGAAGCTAAAGAAAACTTACTCTTTCCTCACAACCCTGCATGGCGCAAATCTGCTGTACGAGGACAACGCCGTGTCCCTTTTTTTATTTCGACGGAGGGCGACGGAATCAATCGTGTCATAAAACTGCATCAAGACGGAGGAAGTAGTGGTAGACCCCTGCCCAGGTCAGCTATTAACCTACCTCGGACTGTACTTTCTGCTTCTAATGCTGCCGAAAGTCCGACAACCTTATTAGCTCGTCGAGAAATGCAATCTTGGCGTTTACTACAATTAGAGCCGTCGTCTTTACGTAGGCCAGATGAATTTACAGCTCCGACAAGATTGGGAACAGATGGCTCACATCTGGCAGCAACACTTCATCATTTGGCTCGACTTAATAACGGTCATCGAACGAATGGCAGTTCTGCGGCTGAGGCCGCGGCTCAAATCTATGGTCAAGTGGCTAATCGATTGGCAGAGTTGATTGATGATGTGCATGCAATTTGGATTGATCGAGATGAAAGACGGGAACTCCTAACTTTACAGGTAACTAACCGTGATGGCACATCCCATCCAGCACGAGCGCTCTCAGATGGGACCTTACGCTTTTTAGCGCTAACGGTTCTTGAGTTGGATCCGCATGCAAAAGGGCTTCTGTGTCTTGAAGAACCAGAAAACGGCATTCACCCTGAACGCATTCCGGCGATGCTTCGACTCCTTCAGGATATTGCAACTGATGTTCAGGAAGAAGTTAGCTCGGACAACCCTCTCCGACAAGTCATTGTCAACACACATTCACCCACGGTTGTGGGGCAAATACCTGATGATAGTCTCTTGGTTGCTGAATTAAAAGAAACGGTGCGGGATGAACGACATTTTAAGCGAGTGTGTTTCAGTTGTTTGCCCGAGACTTGGCGACAAAGTGCTCCAGAGGGAATAAACCCTGTTTCCAAGGGCAAGTTAATGTCTTACTTAAATCCGATTATTCCTTCTGAAGCCAAATCTGAGTTTATTGAAGTTAACGAGAAGCTAACGCAAACCAAACTTCCGCTTCCCAGTACACATCGTGTTATTGATCGTCCGGACTTGCAAATGCTAATACCCTTCCCTCAAAATCTAGAATGAACGAGCTTCGCTACACATTATTATCTGACGGCAGCTCAGATGAAGCCCTGCTTCCCATTCTCACGTGGTTATTACGAGAAAATGGAATTCAAAGCGCAATCCAATCGATATGGGCGGATCTTCGACGACTACGTAAAGCACCTCAAGCACTTTCAGGAAAAATCAAAAAAAGCGTAGACCTGTATCCGTGCGATCTTTTATTCGTTCATCGGGACGCAGAAAATGAACCTTATAAAATCCGAATTGCCGAAATCGAAAAAGCAATTCAAGAAGTGCGTACGTCCCTTGCTGTTCTTCCGATGATCTGTGTTGTTCCTGTTCGTATGCAGGAAGCTTGGTTGTTGTTTGATGAAAAAGCTATTCGTCGTGCTTCGGGAAATCCGCTTGGACACCAATCGTTGCAGTTTCCAGCAATTGCCAAGCTTGAACAACTGCCCGATCCCAAAAATATCCTGCATGAACTCCTACGTGAGGCGAGTGGATTGAAAGGTCGGCGTCGAAAGCGCATCCCGACTAATAAGCATGCGAGAAGGGTAGCGGAATTTATTGAAGATTTTAGCGCCTTGCGTACACTAGCGGCTTTCAAAGCTCTGGAAGTCGATATTCAAAGAATGATTGAGCAACAGAAATGGAACTTATAAAATTTTGAAAGGAGAACCCGATGGCACTGTGGGATAAAATTCGCGGCGAGTTCATCGATATTATTGAATGGACGGCGCCCTCGGAAAATGAAATCATGGCGTATCGCTTCCGGCGGTATAATAATGAAATTAAAATGGGCGCGAAGCTCACCGTGCGCGAGGGGCAAGTGGCGGTGTTTGTCAACGAAGGCAAAATCGCGGATATTTTCCAGCCCGGTATGTATGAATTGAGCACGCAGAATATGCCGATCATGACGACGCTGAACGGTTGGAAATACGGTTTCAACTCGCCTTTCAAAGCCGAAGTTTATTTTATCCAAACCAAACAATTCACCGATCTGAAATGGGGCACGAGCAACCCGATCATGATGCGCGATGCGGAGTTCGGCGTGGTGCGCACACGCGCGTATGGGACGTACGTGATCAAAGTGGTTGATCCGAAAACTTTCGTGCAGCAGCTCGTTTCCACCGACCCGGAATTTGAAGTGTATGAAATTTCCACGCAATTGCGCAACGTCATCGTCTCCCGCTTCGCGGATGTGCTGGCCGAAGCGAAGATCCCGGTGCTCGATCTCGCCGGTAATTACGACAAGCTTGGCAAATTTATTTGTGATCGCATCAATGACGAGTTTACCGCGTTCGGTATTGACCTGCTCAATTTTTATATTGAAAATATTTCA
>CAYUVM010000516.1:0-3994 GCA_964447935.1 uncultured Cytophagia bacterium
ACCACCGGCCGCCAAAAACCGTGAATGTACTTTTGATCCCATGCCAGAATGCCGGCATCCGCCATCGCCACATTAACCAGCGCAAACAAGCGCGCGTTCTCGTCGACGCTGTTGTTCCTGGCAATCGCGAGGGTGCGAACGATTTGATTGTACAACCGCGGCGGCGTGCCGATTCCGGCCACACCATCGTACGCCCAATAAATTCCAATCAACGTTTCATCCACCGTGCGCGGCAGGAGGCTGGTGGGTAGAAGCGTTCCCATCAACTCCGGCGCGATGCCTTTGCCACGCACTTCTTTCAAGGCTTGGCGATATTCGGGTCCTCCTGGCCGCGGCGGCGCCTCAAGTTGATGACGCGCCGTAACGGCGAAGCATTTAGATTTGGCGCCGTAAAAAGGCGCATGAAAACCCTGATCGGGATTATTGGGATCCGGCCGATGGGCACCGCGCGCCGGCGATGGCGTATAACCGGTGTCTTTGGCATCAGGGTCATTTTTGCGATCATCCAAAATTCTTTGCGCCACAATCAGGCCAAACGCTTGACCATCACCAAAACCCGGCCCATGCGACTCTTCATCTGCTTGCGATTTTTTTAAGTCAAAAAAAGTTTTTTGGCTGGGATGCAATTGCGACAAAGTTGCGTGGGCTGCAGCCGCCACTGCGGCGGCTGGCGACGCGCCTGCTGCCGGCGTGGGCAAGTTGGTCAAATAGGGCGGCAAATTCGCTGGATCTTTGACGGCCCCGGCATAGGCGTCATACATCGCCAGATGAACGATGGCGAGCGCGCGAGTGCTCAACGTTGGCCCCAGCGTGCCGGTGTCTTTGCCATCCGTGTGGCTAACGCGGTTGGCTTCGAGTGCAACTTCATTCCAATACAGAATGGTATCCATTATTTGCTCCTCCATGGATTAAATCTATTTTATACTTTCCCAATTTATAAAAAACGCCCAGTTCAATTCGGTAATGCAGCGATGGTTCTTTTTTTAAACTCACCAACACTATAATAATAGACACCATTTTCAAAGCAAATACCCCATCACACGATGCTAAATTTTGCGTGTTTTCAGAAAAGGGAATGGAATAGAAAGGCATTTTCTCCCCCTACTGCAATCATCTCTCCGCGGCCGGACAAATATCCTGGTAGGCGCAATACTTGCATTTCATTGGGCCGGGATCTGGCATGTAGTCGCGGCGGCGAATGCCTTCCGCGGCTTGTAAAATGTCTTCGCGCGTTTTTTCCAGCAAGCGTTCTTTGCGCGCCGCTTCACCGATCAACCCCGTATCGAGAAAATGCAGCCGCCAACCGGTAACGGAACGGCCGAAGCGCGCTTCATAAGCCAGCGCGTAAATACGCAATTGCCGGCTGCTCACGGTTTGGGTGCGGGCTTTTTCGGAATCATTGACGTCCGAAGATTTGTAGTCGATTAGATAAACGCTGCCATCGGGAAGCTCATCGGCGCGATCCCACCGGCCGGTGATCTGGTTATTGCCGAGCCGGAATTTGAACGGCTCCTCAACATATTTTGGCATCGTGCCGCCGGCTTCCTGTTGCGTAAAAAATTTTTTAAGCACGTCTTGGCCATACGCCAAACGCTGATCTTCATGCTCGCGACTGATAAAACCTTCGCTCCGCCAATGGGCTTTGAACGCGCGCAATAAATCTTCAACGCTCACCGGCCGGTTTTGCAGTTTGCGCTGATTATATTCACGGATCGCTTCGTGAATGGCTTTGCCGTAAATAACGCTGTGATGCACTTCCAACGGCACGCGCAAAATCCGCGCGTATTTGTATTTTAGCGGGCAGGTGAGATAATCGTCAATCTTGTGCGCATCCAGCGTCAGCACTTGCTCCGGCGGAATCGCGCCTTCGCTGGGTGAAAAATCTTCCGGGGTCATTTCATAACGCGCGAGGGTTTCCAATGGTGAGCGCTTGAGATAATCTTCATCGGCATGGGCATGGTCGATCGCTTCGTGCACAAACAGACTCACTTTTTTCATTTTCGCGCCGCCGTGATCACGGGCGCTGGTCAAATATAGCTCGCGCTGCGCCCGCGTCATCCCGACATAAAACAAGCGGCGTTCTTCCTGCACATGAAAATCGCCTTCCGGCAAATGATCTTTAATCAACGCCACCGGCAACTCCATGGTCGACTGGCGCGCATCAGTTGGAAATTTCCGTGCCACCAGCCCCACCATAAACACCACGGGAAATTCCAACCCTTTGGCTTTGTGAATGGTCAACACCTGCACGGCGTCGTCATCGAGATCAGCGTCGGCAAGGCCGGGGTCATCGCCAAAATCACGCATGAGCTCGAGATGCTGGGCGAAAAACGCCGCGTCGCCGGAAGTGGTGAAATTGGAATAGCCCTGCACGGTGTTGAAAAATTTCGCGAGATTGCGCAGCTTGTAATCGCTCTCGGCGGATTCGCCTGCGGCCAAACGGTTCAAATACCCCGTGTCTTTGAGAAAATGATAGAGCAACGCATACGCCGGCAACTGGCGGGATTTATCGAGAAACTTGTCGTGATCGGCGGCAATCTTTGCCATCGTCACACGGCCTTCGGCGGAAAGGGGCGTGCTCCATTCAAACTCTTCCGGCTTGCGAAAGATGTTGATGAGCGGGCGGTGGGTGGTGCCATGCACGCCGAGGCCAAGTTGCAAATCCGCCATCGGCATGCGATAAATTTCCGAGAGTGCGAGCTGATAAAGGCTCTGCGAATCGCGCGGATCAGCGATGGTTTTTAAAAATGCGACCAAAAGACGGATTTCTTCGCGCTGATACAAGCCGCGATTGCCGGAAAACCGGTACGGAATTTTTTTCTCCGTCAGCGCCTGCAAATACGGATCGGCGGAGTTATTGGAACGCACCAGCAGGCAGTGGTCGCCGTATTTGAGCCCATCATGCAAGACTTTCTGTGCAATCATCTCGGCCACGGCCTCTGCCTCCGCCGACAAAGTATCAAAATGCAAATGTTCGACCGGTTTGCCGCTCCGCGTGGCGGAGCCAATCAATTTTTTGTCAATCTGCTGCTTGACCTCAAGGCGATCGGGATCATTGTGGCGAATCAATTTATAGGAAGCATCGAGAATTGCCTGGGTGGAGCGATAATTGCGGTTGAGCACAACGTATTGCGCGTCGGGGAAGGTTTCATTAAAATTCAAAATATTGCTGATGGCCGCGCCACGAAATTTATAAATCGACTGATCATCGTCGGCGACAACCGTCAAATTACGATCACCGGCGACTAACTCTTTCACCAGTTGAAATTGCGCGTAATTCGTGTCTTGAAATTCATCGACAAGAATATAGCGATAACGCTCCTGCAAGCGCCGGCGCACATCCGGCGCTTCCCGCAATAGCCGAATGGCCAGCGCAATTTGATCGCCAAAATCCGTAACGCTCTTTTCCAGGGCGAGTTTTTGATAAGCGGCATAACAGCGTGCCAGCTCCAACTGCTTTTCGGCTTCCAAAATGATCGAAGGCTCTTCCGTGGTCTGGCGAGTTGTTGTCAAATTATTTTCGGCGAACGCCAAATAATCCGGAGGAAAAATGTCTTCATCTTTAGCCCGGCTGAAATGCCGCAGCAAATCTTCCAAAAATTTCGTCGGATTGCTCAACGGGCGGTAATGTTGCAGCGGCAGTTTGAACAGGTGTTGGCGCAAAAACAACGCTTGTTCGGCTTGCCGCATGAGCTTAAAATCTGGATCAAGGCCGAGGTCAACGGCAAATTCACGCACCAATTTATCGCCAAAAGAGTGGAAAGTCGCGATTGTCATGTCGGTATAGCTGTACGGCACGAGCTGATCGACGCGTTCTTCCATTTCCGCGGCGGCTTTGTCGGTGAAGGTGAGGGCGAGAATCTCTTTCGGCTTCGCGAGTTTCGCGGCAATAAGATAAGCGATGCGATAGGTGATCACGCGCGTTTTGCCGGTGCCGGCGCCGGCAATAATGGCGAGCGGGCCGGCAGGATGTTCCACGGCTTGGCGATAAATT
>CAYUVM010000517.1:0-3983 GCA_964447935.1 uncultured Cytophagia bacterium
GCCGCATGCGTTTGTGGCAAAATATCTCACGAAACTTGAAAACGGTTTTTGGCATTCTAAAGGTTTCACCCTGCAGGATTTTCATGAGCCGATTCGCCTGCGCGAACGCACCGCCGAAGTTTTGCAAAATAATTGTTTGTATTGTCACCGCGAGTTTGTGAGTCAAATTGCCGTGCATTTCGGCAATGAGAAAGAAAGTGTAAATTGCACGCGCTGCCATAAAAGCGTGGGACATGGTCCCGTCTTTCCATAATTTAAGAGGAGCAAAAAAAAATAAAAGATGAATTCGCCTTCGACGCCCGTTGGTAGAAACAAATGGTTTTATGCAACAGTAATCGGCATCGTCGCCATCGCCACCGTCGCCGTTATGCTGCTGATGGAAAACATCTCGCAGCGTAAGGAAGAAGCCAAGCAGCATGTCTTCAAAGTGGTGGAGATCACCGAAGATACGATTGATCCGGCGGTGTGGGGCAAGAATTACCCGCGCCAATATGACGGCTACAGACGCACCGTGGATATCGAGCGCACGAAACACGGCGGCAGCGAAGCGTTTCAAAAACTCGATGATGATCCGCGCTGGCGCGAGATTTTCAAGGGCTACGCGTTCGGCGTTGATTATCGCGAAGAGCGCGGCCATGCGTACATGCTCTCCGACCAGGATATGACGGAGCGTCTCGAAGTCGTCAAGCAACCCGGCGCTTGTTTGCATTGTCACGCCGCGGTGATTCCGGCGTATCAGCGGGAGGGCGAGAAAGCTGGTGCGCTAAATCGGCCAGAACAAATTATGAAAGGCTTTGAAACCGTTTGTGGAATGCCGTATGCTGAAGCGAGAAAACTGGTTTCCGCGCCGGTGTCGTGCGGCGATTGTCACGATCCGAGCACGATGCAACTGCGCGCGACGCGTCCCGGTTTTTTAAACGGGATTCGCGTGTTGGCCAATAGCGCGCAGCCGACGCCGCATTTGCCGAGTATTGAACGCTGGCGGCAAGACGGCCGCAAGGGCGAGTACGATGTGAACAAGATGGCGACGCGCCAGGAAATGCGCTCTTTTGTATGCGGCCAATGCCACGTCGAGTATTATTTTAAAGGCGAAGGTAAGCTGCTCACGTATCCGTGGCACAACGGCATCAAAGTTGAGCAAATTGAAACGTATTATAATGAAGTCGGACATAAAGATTGGCAGCACAAATCCAGCGGCGCGCCGGTGCTCAAAGCGCAGCATCCGGAGTTTGAAATGTGGAGTCAGGGCATTCACGCGCGCAGCGGTGTCGCGTGCGCCGATTGCCATATGCCGTACAAACGCGACGGTGCGATTAAAATCAGCGACCATCATGTGCGCAGTGCGTTGTTGAATGTTGCCAATGCCTGCCAAACATGCCATCATTTTTCCGAAACCGAACTCAAAGCTCGCGTCGAGACGATTCAAGATCGCACCAAAGCGCTGATGCTGCGCGCCGAAGATGCGGTGATTGCGTTGATTACGGAAATTCAACAAGCACAGGAAAAAGGAAAATCTGCGGATGAATTGAAAGTCCCGCAAGAGCTGCAACGCCAAGCGCAATGGCGTTTGGATTTTGTCGCAGCGGAAAATTCGATGGGCTTTCATGCGCCGCAGGAAGCCGCGCGCATTTTGGGCGAAGCGATTGATTATGCCAGTCAAGGACAAGTGGCGGTGTTGAAAGTAAGTATCAAATAACGGAGTGCGAAACTTTAGTTTCGTCATGTTGTTTGTAGCAGATTATTGTTTACCAAAAGTGAGGATACCATCATGAAGTGTCGAGCAATTTTTTTCAGCGTTCTGCTGCTGTTAATTCCAGCTTTGCTTACGGCGCAGAGCAAATTTAAATACGTCGGTGTCAAAACCTGTATGCCTTGCCATATGACGCCGAAAAGCGGCGCGGCGTATAAAATTTGGCAAGCGAGCGCCCATGCCAAGGCCTTTGCAACTTTAGCCACGCCGGCCGCCAAAGAAATCGCGCAGAAGAAAGGCATTGCCGATCCGCAGAAAGACGAGAAGTGTATGAAATGCCATGATACCGCGTTTGGCGTCGCCGCCGCACAATTAGCGCCTAGTTTCAAACCCGGTGAAGGCGTTGGTTGTGAAGTCTGTCACGGCCCCGGCTCGGAATACAAAGTGATGCAATTGATGAAGGATATCGATACCGGCAAAGTAAAAGGTGAAACCGTCGGCCTGGTGAAACCGGATGAAAAAGCCTGTCTGAAATGCCATAATGCTGAAAGCCCGACGTTTAAAGCATTCAATTTCGCCGAAATGAGCAAAAAGATCGCGCACCCGACGCCAAAACAGTAAAACCCTCAACACCAGTAAATCGGGAAGAATACGGTTTGTGGTTGAGGCAGGCCCCATTCAACACGGAGATACGGAGAAAGCCTCGAGGGTAATAACCATTTGGAAATAAGTTTGTCGCGGTGACACTCTGCGGACTCCGGGGCTCCGTGTTTTAAGACATTTCCAGGAAAGTTCGCATTCCGGACGCCGTTCATCTTGCGTTGCCGTGTTTGATTTTGTTTGATTGCAGGAGAGAAGTGTGATACAACAACGTGGCTGGCAGCAGATGGTTTGGAAAATTTTGTTTATATATTTTGCGTTGTTCGCGACGAGCCAGGCGCAAACGGGAAATGGTGATTGCCTCGTTTGCCACAGCGACACATCGCTGGTCGTGACCGACAGCACCGGCGCGGCGCGTTCGTTGTTTGTCGATGCCGCGAAAATGGAACATTCGGTACATGCTGGTTTTGACTGCGTGACCTGCCATGCCGATATTAAAGAAACACCGCATGCCGAACGCCTCGCGCCGGCAGCGTGCGGCACTTGTCATGAAAATGCCATCACCGAGTTAGCAGAAAGTGTGCATGGTAAAAGCGAGGCTTCCGCCGATGCCCCAACTTGTGGTGATTGTCACGGCAGCCACGAAATTCGCGGCCGCGCCGATACTTTGTCGTGGGTGAATCCACGGCAGCTTGGTTTCACTTGCGCGCGTTGTCACGCCAATCCGGCCCTCGTGCAAAAATATAATATTCCCATTAAAGATCCATTTAAAGCCTACAGCCACAGCGTGCATGGCGGTTTGGCTATGGCTGGTGTCGATAGCGCGGCCACGTGCAGCAGTTGTCACGGCAATCATAAAATTTTCGCCGCGAACGATGCGGTCTCGAAAGTTTATCATTTCAATATTCCTTCAACTTGCGGCCAGTGCCATCAGACAATTTTTAAAGAGTATACCGGCAGTGTGCATGGCACGGCTGTCGCTCGCGGTTCGAATGACGCGCCGGTTTGCACGGACTGTCACACGGAGCATGCCATCGAATCGTCGCAAGTCAGTTCAGCGCCAACGGCGGCGCAAAACCTTTCCACGGAAACGTGTGGCCGTTGTCATGCGTCGACGCGTCTTGTCGAAAAATATGGGATGCGCAGCCAGCGGGTCTCGACGTTTGCGGATAGTTATCACGGTTTGGCGCTGCGTTCCGGCCGGGTTGCTGTCGCCAATTGTGGTAGCTGTCACGGTGTACACAATATTCTTCCTTCAAACAATCCGCACTCGATGATCAACCCGATGAATTTAACCAGCACCTGCGGGCAGTGCCATCCCAATGCCGGAGAAAATTTTGCGCGTGGCCAAGTGCATCTTACCGCGGAAGGCAACGAGGGCAAGGCCGTGGCGATTATTCGTATCATTTATATCGGTTTAATTGTCTGCGTTATCGGCGCGATGATCATTCATAACGGTTTGGATTTTTTGCGGAAGAGCAAGCATGCCTTGCGACGGGAATAATCCCGTGATCAGTGATTGCTGACCACTGGTTGCTAAATAATGAAAATGACGAACCATGTCTAACAACAATAACAATCACCAGTATTACGAACGCTGGACGCGTGTCGAGCGCAATCAACACTGGATTCTCGCGATTGCTTTAATTGTCATCGTGATTACCGGCTTTGCGCTGAAATACACCGAAGACGC
>CAYUVM010000518.1:0-3979 GCA_964447935.1 uncultured Cytophagia bacterium
AGCTGCTCTTTGGTCACACTTTTAAACAACAGTTTCTCCTAAGGGATTAAACGGCAGATCAAAAACCAGATGGTCACAGCCATGTTTTTAACTTCGGTATTTTTTTTGAAAAGTGCAAGAATTTATTTTTTATACCATTACCGCCGCATCATTTGAAAAGCACAAACTGGGCTGCCGGAGTTATTCGGCTTGATTAAATCTCTCGCACAAACTTGTCCAGTTTCTTCGGCAAGATTGGCATGATATAAAAAGTCATTGCGGGTGTTCTCGGCCGAAGCAATCTCCCAACTTCGAGGGTTTGCTTCGCAAAAAACACGCGCAATGACACGACGCGGACGAGCCGCAACCAAAAGAGATTAAACACCGAGAAAACGGAGCAAACAGAGACGATAAGACTTGAAAGCCCTCTTTGGCTTTACAATCTCTGTTGACTCGGTTTTCTCGGTGTTGACAAATCTTTGCTTTTTTTGCACAGATTTCACGCTTTAGAGACTAACGCGCGCCGGAAAATTTATTCCGGCTTTTTCTTCAACCCGTCGCGGGCCTGATCGATGGCGCTCAGAATGCGTTGATTGTAGCGATCGCGCGGCTTGATTTCTTCAAGAATTTTCAACGCCGCAGCGTAATCTTCATTGTTCAGCAACCCGATGGCTTCGAGATAACGCGGACGAATGGCGTCGGGAATTGGCGCGACCCGCGCATTGCAGCGTTCATCCGCATCGGCAAGCGCCTGCCGGAGTTTTGTATTACCGGCGTCTTTTTGCATCGCCTGCGTGAAAAAGCCTTTCGCCGCGCAGTAATTCTTGTTTAAATACGCCTCATATCCCTGTTGATAAAGCTGCGTGACATCCAACTGTTTCTGCAACTGCGCCACTTTATCTTGATACGTCTTCAATTCTGCCGGCGTAATATCGGGCTGGTTCATCAACTGATTATAAACGTTGACTGCTTCCAAAGGTTTGCCATCATTAACCAGGCTCTGTGCCCGGCGCGCCAGATCGCTGCGGCTGCGGGAAATTTGGCTTTCAGTTTTAGCAACTAAATCTTTCAGCTCGGTGTTATTTGGATCGCGCTCCAGGCCGCGTTTCCATTCAGTAATTGCTTCGTTATACTTGTTGGCCTGCAAATATTGCAAACCCTTCTGGCGCTGGGTTTCGATAAAAGTGCGGTCGGCAGCGGCCAGCGTTTTCTCCCGCTCGCTCGCGGCCACCTGCGCTTCTTTGTTGCGCGTTTCTTCATCCATCTTGGTTTTAGTGCGCTCCACCCACACGTCAACGTCTTCTTTATCCGTGCCGAGAATGCTGCTGGAGCCGACCGCGGCGATGTCGCGGGCTTGCGTAAAATTGATGAAGGCGCTAAAATATTCGCCCTGCTGAAAATAATTTTTGCCGAGATTCATTTTCTCGTCAAACTCGTCGCGGCGATTCTTGGCGAGTTTGTTGGTGGTCTCTTCTTCGATCTTCCGCAACGCCCGGGCTTCGCGATCATTGCGCAGTTGGACTTTGGTTTTGCCGAGATGCGCGGTGATGCTGAGCCGATGAATGCCGCCAAGGCCGGCATCATTGGATTCAAATTGGCCGAACGCGTAATCGATCTGAAACATATTCTGATACATCACGCCACCGCCAAAAGTTGGCCCGCCGCCGCTATAACCGACGCGCAGCATCGCAAGATTTTGATAGGCATATTCGAAACCGGCATTGTACCGCATTTTTTCGGATTGCCCTTCCGGTTTTTCAATCGCTAAAAAAATATTGGCTTGATCCGGCCGGGAGCCGAAGAGCAGCGATTTGGCGGCGCCGGCGCGCAGAATCCGCGGCAGTTTTTCAAGGTATGAATCCAGTTTCAGGCCCGGTTGCACCGCGTTGAGCCACGAGACGCCGAAACTCATATTCTGCAAAACGCCGTCACCGAAATCGGGGCGATAGAGCAACCCGACATCGCCGCCAAACGAGCGCGCCGCTAATCCATTAAATTGCTCACGCCGGATTTTGCCGGTGACGCCGAGCGAAAGACCATAAGAAATTTGCCGCCCAAAAGAAAAGAAAAAACCGTCATGCGCATCCGAGCTTTCGCCCAATTCATCACCGACATTATCGCGTTCCGTGAAACCAACATCGGAATGTAACCATCCCAGGCCAATAGTGCCGAAGTCGAGAATGGGAATGGCCGCGCCAATGAAATGATACTTGGCATCCGAATTGGCTAACAACGGCGAATAATACATGACCACGTTGCGGCGTTCCAGATGATCGAGGCCGGCAGGATTCCAATAAATCGTGGAGGCATCCAGCGGCATGGCGACGACGGCGCTGCCCAGGCCTTGCGCGCGCGCGCCGACACCGAAGCGAAATAGCTCGTGCGTGCCGCCCGTGCCGCGCGCCGTGTTGGTCTGCGCCCAACCTTTTGCCCCGCACAGCAACCCGGCAAGTAGAAACACCGCCGACCATCTTGAAATTCGTGATTGCATGTTTTTCACCGTTGATCTTTCATATTATAGAAGCAACCGCTGGCATTTGCCAAAACGATAGCGTATAAATCTTAAAAGCTTTTTGCATAACAATTGTGGCAAAATTATTTTATTGCACTTTTAAATCATCGGCTTCTTGCCACTTCATCTTGTAACTCACAAGCAAAAAATCTTACAAAATCTTCACGACTTGACAAACCACCAACTTCGGACATCGGCGCCAACCAGCGCTGGGCTATTTTTTCAGTACCGCAACTTTCGTGGTGGCGGTGTTACCGCTAATTTTAAGCATTGCAAGATACACGCCATTCAACACCCGGGCGCCGTTGCCGTTACGGCCATCCCAGAAAATACGTTTGGGGCTGGTTGACGGCCGGCCTTCCGGATCAGCCGAAGTGTAAGATTTCGCATACACCAGTTCGCCGAGCAATGTGTAAATGCGGAACTCGACTTCTGTGGCCTGGGTCAGCATATAATTGAAATATGTGCCGCCCTGCGGATGCGTGTCCGAAACGGCATCCGGATCGAACGGATTGGGATAATTGTAAAACGACTTCTGAAAATCCGCTTCGGCAATCACGCGCTTGGATGAAACCACCTGGCTTGCCGTGATGTCGTTGCCGCGTTCATCTTGAAAAATAATTTCCACGCCGTCACCGGAATCCTGATCAATCGCGTCCACATCTGCGGCGCGTTTGAACACCAGGCGAAAGGCCTCAGTGGAATTATCGGCGATATCGACGACGACATCGATGACTTGCGGCGAGGTGCCGCGCAGCGTGTCTGCTGGAGCAAACGGCACGCGCAGAGAATCCGCCGCCGGAACCGGCGTTAAACGCGCCAACACGCGCGCCGGATTATTGGTATCCACCACGCGCAACTCTTTGAGCACCTGGCTCGCGTTCAACGCTTTGCTATCGCGATCCAGCACATGAAACCTCAAGGCGCGCAGCAGAATGTTGCTCGAATTGATATTGCTTTCGTTGGTTAATTTTAACCGCATCATTAAAGATCCGGTTTCACCGCGCACCACCGGCCCCTGTGCCGCCGGCAACGTTTGCACGGTGAGGCGCTTGCGCTCGGTTTGAATTGGAATCGTCACCTCGCTGTCAAGAACCAGCGCGGCGCCATCCGTATTCACATCATTCGGGTACGGGAGGAGGAGCCGCAAGTTAATCGTTTCCGAGCGGGTCGAAGGCAAACTACGTGCACGGAACTGCCAAGTGACCACACCGTTTGCATCGGCGGTTTTGATGGAATCTTCAGCCGTCCGGTAATCCTGCGTCGGCGGCAGCGTGGGATCATCCGGCAAGCGCAAGCGAATGCGCGCGCCGCCAAGAATTCCAGCCTGCCCGAGATTCCCAACTCTTGCCGTAATCGTCACCAACGTATTCAAACCGACGGTGCCGCCCTGCGAGGCCGTCAGCGGTTCAGTAATCGAAGCGCGCAACTCTAATTGGGCGCGCTCGACGGTTTCAACGCGAATACTGCCGCGCTGCCGCAAAATCG
>CAYUVM010000519.1:0-3976 GCA_964447935.1 uncultured Cytophagia bacterium
ATACTGCAACATAGCTCCTCCTTTCCAAAGTTAAATTCACCTACCTGTGACTACTGCCTCAAGCGGTGTATTGCTTTTGCAAACGGGTCTACTCTCGCATGGTCAAGGCGAGATCCTCATCGCGGCGCAACGGCATTTGCAAACGCGCCATGCGAACTTTAACAAGGTCAAGCGAATGGATTAACAAATCCGGCGCGCCGATTTTCGCCGTGGCTTCGACTTCGCCGGCGGGATTGAGAATTTGGCTGCCACCCCAAAAATTGAATGGCCCCTCGACGCCGGCACGATTTACGAAAACAAAATAAGCGCCGAACAAACGCGCATAAAATTGACTAAGCAAGCGGCACGCCCCGGGACTCGTCGTCGGCTCCCAGGAAAGCGGAGCCAAACTTTTCGCACTCGAACAATGAATGGAGAAAAAAACTTTGGCGCCATCCAGCCACAACAAGTGGGCGGCGGAAGGATGCCAATTTTCCTCACAAATCAAAATGCCGCAACGCGCAAACGCATTGTCAAAAGCCCGCAAGCGCTCGCCGCGCGCAAAGAATTTTCCTTCTTCAAATTGGCCGTACGTCGGCAAATAAACTTTGTCGTGGCGGTGCAAAATTTTACCGCCGGAAAAATACAGCGCTGAGTTGTACATGCGATGATCCGGTGACTCTCGCACCAGGCCAAGGAGTATATCGATCTGCGTTGATTGTTCGCGCAGAGGGTCGAGCCACGGCGTGTTTTCCAGCAAGCCCACCTCGGCAACCCGCTGCTGCAAATGATAACCAGTGAGGCTGAGTTCCGGAAAAATGATAGTCTGCGCGCCCTGGCGTATTGCCGCGGTGGCCAGGTCCAGATGCGTGCGCAGATTCGCTTCCAGATCAGCAAGGCGGCAATCAATCTGCGCAAGGGCGATTTTAACATTCATAGCGCTCAATAACCCGGTGACGAACCGCTTGGTTTTTCTGGAACCGGCGATGCCGGAGATTCGATAATCGGGAGCCGCTTTGCCTGAGCCTGAAAGCGCGGCGTTCCCTTTTGCTGCAGTTGCTGAATTACCGCACGGACGACTTTGCGTATCAAGTCGGGCGCCGCTTCGTCACCCAATTCACGCAACGTTTCGTGGACAATCTGCCGGAGTTTCTCGTCGCTGAGTTCCATAAAAATGTCAATTTCAGAAATAATAAGAAAGCCGTGCTATGCAAGCGCGGCTTGTTGAGGTGAAGAATATAAAAGATTTTTATTGTGATGCAAGGAATTTTTATCTCATTGCAACGGGGGGGACGGGGGAGATGATCAACCTAAACGAAATGCGAGGTTATAACAGCAGGCGCATGATTTTGCAGTTTTATTTCAGAGAACTTGATTCTCTTGCTTTTTATGGCGATATTATGAACACGATTAACCAATTCAGTTTTTAGCCGCACCGTCAAAAATTATTTTGAAGGAATTCCCGGGCATGAAAAATCCGCTGAGGTATTTTATCGTCTCGATTTGCCTGTTTCTGAGCATCGGTCAACGCAATGTCTTTGCACAAAATGCTGAAAACGCGCATCGCAGCAATCCCCTCGTGTGCGCCCTCAAAACGGTGAGCAGCGACGTCGTGTATGTTTTTACCTCGCCGTTGCGCATGAGCCCCCGCGGCGGTGCTAAATTAGTGGCGCTTTCCGCGTTGACCACCGTATTCATCCTGCGCGCTGATGACAAGATTGACGAAGAACTTGGGCTGGAGAACTATGAATTTCATTCGTTGCCGTTTCGCGAGTTGGCTGATATTGGCCAAATTTATGACGATATTAAGCCGGTCAATTTTGCGATTGGACTGACCGCAACTACTTTTGCCGGCGGGCTGGTCTTGCGCGATAAAAAACTTTTGCAAACCTCGCGTTTGCTGGCCGAATCGGTGGTGTTGACGCAATTTTTCACTTCATTTACTAAAGGCGTGTTCGGCCGCGCGCGGCCCTACACTGATCACGGCCCGCGTGATTTCAATTTTTTCAAGTTCGGCAAATCGGAAGATTTCAAATCCATGCCTTCCGGCCACGTCAGCAGCGCATTTGCGCTCATGACGGTGCTGGCGAAACAATATGATCGTTGGTATGTGAAATTTCCGGCCTACACGTTCGCTGTGTCTGTGGCTTTTCAGAGAATGACCAGCCGCAATCATTGGGCTTCGGACACAATGGTCGGCGGCGCGCTGGGATATTGGGTGGGTAGCACATTGGTGCAGAAGCAACGCCGCGCACCAACAAATTGCGCCTCGCTCAATTTCTATCCGATGGGCAATCGCCTTGGGGTCGCGATGCGTTTTTGAGTTTTAAAAAGGATGGCCTGAAAAGCCAAGCGGTACACTTGTAACCTCAACGCGATTCAAAGAAAGCTCATGTGCTATAACAAAAGCTAACTAAGGCAAACTTCTCACCACCACGCGTGCGGAGTCGCGGGCTTGCTGGCGGTAGGCGAAGACGTAGCCGGAATCGGCCTTGGCGCCGGCAGTAAAAATGCCGTGTTTATCAATCTTGCCGAGCCGTTTAGGGACTTTCCACGTCACTTCTTTATCGAGCAAATTGAGCGGGTTATAATAATTATCCGCGGCAAGCATGTTGAAATCGAATTTCTCGCCGGGGCGCAGCACTACGCGCGAGGCGGTAATGTCAAGCTGGGTTATGCGGCCGGGCGGCGCATTACTGACCAACAACACCGCGTTGGCCACGGCGCGTTCGCCGCTCGCATCGCTGGGGCGATTAACCACATGCCCGCGCACCACCATGGTTGTAGAGCCGCCGCCGTCGAGGTTGAGCGCCTGCACGCAACCCAACTCCCGCATGAAATTCGCCAACTCCGATAGCGTCATTCCCTCACTGTAACCGGGCTGCCGCCCATCCACCGTAACAAAATAATAACGGCTGGTATCTGCGTTGAAACCCAACGCGGTGCGCGGGTGCCGCGTGTTGGTAAAACTCTCGCTGCCGCCCTCGTTTTGGTTTTCGATGGAAATTCTGCCGTCGCGCACAATGCGCGGCAAACCGCCTATTGCTTCGACCAGCCGCCACGGCGTTTCGGGAATGCGCCAGACGAATTTGATGATATCGCCGACGGCAATATTTTTATTGAGCCAATTTTCGGCAACGCCGTGGCCGGAAATCACATACGTCAAACTATTCAGCGGCGAATTGCCGGCGCTGTGGGTAAATGCCCGCACAACAGCACGAATCGTGTCGTTCACGGCAAATTTTTTGAGCGGCTGAATGCGAATCTCGCTCCCAAAATTGTTGGTGTTGGTGCTGGACCCAAAATAATGATTGTAGAAAACCAACTCATCGGCGTTGCGATTGCGATTGAAACCGTTCAACGTTTGCCAAACTCCCGCTTTGGATTGCAAACTGCCGACCAGCGAAAGAAAATTGATGAGGGGTTTTTCAGCGGCACTTACCGCAAAAATCGAACGCGTGGTCGGGTGCCGCACAATTTCGCCATCGCGCATTTGCAAATTGATGGGAATGCCGTTGCTGGTGTCGTAGAAGTCACCATTGATCGCGGCCACCACGCGGTGTCTGCCCTCGTCGCGGCGCGCGACCATTTGGCTGGTGCGTTCTTTTCCCTGTAAATGATCGCTCGCCTTCACCGTTTCCAGTTGCAAGTAAATATGGCGCAAGTCAAATTCAATGACGTGAATAGCCCACGGGCCGGCTTTGCGATAAATGTCGCGATGCCAGGCCTGCGGACCAATCGGCGTCAGCATATTTTTTTCCGGGAAATTCGCAACCGGCGTGAGTTTGTCGGCGTTTTGGGCCAACCCCAGCAACGGGGCAAAAATAAAAAAAGCCCCGATTTTCATTGCCCGTTTCACAAAAAAACACGGAGCTACTGAAATAGTTTTCGACTTCTTCAGGCGCAAGTTTATTTCTCGACGGTAACCGGGTCTGGCTCGCTGGCGGTTTCGGCGTCAGCAGCGTCGGTGGTCTCGGGTGGGTCGGGGGGCGGCATG
>CAYUVM010000520.1:0-3967 GCA_964447935.1 uncultured Cytophagia bacterium
ACCCCAAAACCACGACGCCAAACGTAGCGTTAAATCAAGCTAAAATGGCGGCGACACTAGATGGGGGCCGCTGGGTGGCTTATTTATTGGAGTGGCAAAAAACGGATTACGCTGCCGACTTCGGTAAAATTCAGGCGCACATTCCAGCCGTCAAAGTGGTGCGCGAGTCGATGAACGACTCCCTTTGCATCGTTTTGGTGCAAGGGCCGACGCGATAAAATAATAGCGACTTTCCACGCTTCCTGAGCAATGAATAATTACCACGCAGGCTATGGCGACGAATATGCCACACTTGCCGGTTTTTATGATGACATCTACGCGTTTCGCACGCAGGATGTGGATTTTTACACGGCGAAAGCGCGTGAGCTACCAGGGCCGATTCTCGAAGTGGGGTGCGGCAGCGGGCGCGTGACGTTGCCGTTGTTGGCGACGGGTGAGGAGATTCACGGCATTGACGCCTCGCCGGCGATGTTGCAAATTCTCCGGCGCAAACTGGCTGGTCGTCCAGAACTGCTGCCGCGTTTTTGCGAAGGCGATATGCGCCATTTCGACCTCAGCAGAAAGTTTCAGCAAGTGTTCGTGCCGTTTCGCGCGTTTCTGCATGTGGACACGATAGATGAACAATTAACGGCGCTGCGAAATTTTGCGAAACATTTGTTGGCCGAGGGGCGATTGATTTTTGATATTTTCGCACCGTCGTATCGGCTGATGAGCCAGGAGCAGAGGCGCATGGCATTGCCGGCTCAGCACTTGCCGGATGGCCGTATCATTACGGTGGCGGATCAGGTCATGTATGCGCATCGCGAACAACGCCTCGAGGTCGAGCGTCATATCGACACCGTATTGCCTGACGGCGCTTTGCAACGGCGTGTTGAACATTTTCACCTGCGGTATATTTTTCGCTATGAAATGGAATTGCTGTTGCGCCAAGCCGGTTTTGTTTTGGAAGCTGTTTACGGCGATTTTGCCGGCCGCCCGTATGATTATCACAGCGGCGAAATGATTTTTGTGGCAAAACTTGTTTAATGGACAATAAAATTTTTAACTGTTGGTGGCATAACAATTTTAAAATTTCTCCAAGGAAGGAAATATGATAGCGTTCAAAATTTTAACCAACCGTTTGCCCGTAAAGTGGCAGGCTGAACTTCGCGAAGTCCTGGGCAGCGCCGCGGCGCCGGCCGCCGAAACCGCGAAAGACGAGAAAAGTGAAGCGCCGGAAATTGTTGTTGCCGCGGAGAACCTGCATGTTGTCGATGATTTGTTGCACTGGATTCAGCGGATGAATCGGCCGCAAAAAAATAATAAGAATGCGATTCCGAACCAAGGCGTCAGTTTGACGATTCAACGGGCGGATGGAAATCGCATCATTCTGACCGAGCGCAACGCCAGTGTCATCAAACAGTTTCTCGGCAGTTGATGGTATAATAAAATGTGGAGAATACTATGTCGCAGAAAAATGGCCGCTTGAAAAACGGGCGCCTGAAAAAACGCCTGGAGATTGGCGAATACCTCGTGCGCGATCCTGAAATTTATCACGGCGAATTGACTTTCAAAGGCACGCGCGTGCCTGTGCATGTGGTGCTGGCGTACATCGCGAAGGGTATTTCAATAGATGAAGTCTCGCGCCACTGGCCGGACGTTTCGCCTGATGCAGCAAGAGAAGCTGTTCTCCTCGCTCAAGAAGCCATTGTAGAAAATACAAGAAAGCGGCTTGATGCTGCTAATAACTGATGCGGCGCTCTCTGATGTGGATGTTCTGAAACCGTTGCAAAAACTGATGAATACGCGTTCAATTCGGGATGTTCGCCCTCTTGAAATTGTGAAGGATGATCGCGTGCCGGTTTTATTAAGAGAATTGATTGCCCCAACTTTCATAACCATAGATGAAGCAGGATTTTGGCGTCAACATCTCTGCAGCGAAGCATATTGTATTCTCTGTTTCGCCTTGGTTGACGCGCAACAAGAATTGATTTCATCTTTGTTGCGCAGGTTGTTGCAATTGCCTGAGTTCAAAGCCAACGTCAAACGCATGGGCAAAGTAGCGCGAATCAGCCTGGCCAACATCAAATATTATCAATTCGGCAATCAAAAACTGCACGTCTTGAATTGGCCGAAAATTTAAATCAGCTTTTGTATGCTGCTCAGTAAAATACTTTGGTGGCTGGCGAGTCTCGGCGATAAGCCGCTCTCGCTGACCAAAAGCCTGCGTTATAAAATTGCGCTCGGCTTTTTGGTGTTGGTGTGCATCAATATTGCCACCAGTATTTTCGCGGTCTACAATTTTTCGCAATTAGGGGACACCGGCCGAATTTTGCGCGAAAATTATCAAAGTGTCCGCGAAACCGATAATTTAATCGGCGCGCTCGAACGGCAAAATGACGTGATGCAAACGCTGCTGCACGGGGATCTCGATTCTTCGATGGTGAAATTCACCGCCAATAACGAGCTTTTCCAAATCTATGTGCAAACGATCACCAGCCTCGAATCGAAGACGGACACGGCTATTCTCGATAGCCTCCGGTTGAGCCACGAGCGATTCATCACCTCCTTTAACAAACTGTATTTGTATTTGCAGCAACATGGGGCTGCAAAAGCCGCGGAAACCTTGTATGGCATCGAAATTCAGCCGCAACTGACCAAACTCAATACGTTGAGTCTGCAATTATTGGATGCGAACAAGAAGGCCGTAGTCACGGCGGAAGAACGGGCGAAATTGATGTCCGATCGCGCCACGTACGCCGTGATCGTGGCGGCGGTGATTGCGTTGGCGCTCAGCATTGTCGCGAGCATTCAATCAACACGCAGCATCCGGCGGCCGGTGCGCCGGTTAACGCAAACGATTCGCCGCATTAGCCAGGGCCGCTTGAATCAAAAGATCGACATTATGGCGGAAGATGAATTGGGCGAGTTGACGCGCGAATTTAATAAAATGACGGAGCGGTTGCGCACTTATGAGCAAATGAACATTCTGCAATTGATTGCGGAAAAGAAAAAATCGGAAGCGGTGATTGGCAGCATTGCCGATCCGGTGATTTTAACCGACGAGGACAATCATTTGCTGGCGGTTAATCAAGCCGCTGCCAAAGTTTTCGGTATCGCGCTGGCCAATGGCTGGCAAAGCAAGCCGATTGAAGAGTTGGTGCCGGATGCGCGCGTCGCCAAGTTATTGACGGCCGATGCCGATTTGCGGAATGAAATTGCGCGCCAGGATCAATTGTTGGCGGTGACGCAAGGTGACGAGGCGTTTTATTTTCGGCCGCGCCAGACGATGATTACCGATGAACAGGGCCGCGTGCAGGGCGTGGTGACGTTGTTGCAAGATGTGACGCGGTTAAAAAAACTCGATCAGCTCAAATCGGATTTTATGGCGACGGTGTCGCACGAGTTTCGTACGCCGCTCACATCGTTGAATATGACGATTGACATTCTCCTGCAAGGTTTGCTCGGCAGCGTCAGTGTGCAACAGGGCGAGTTGCTGGCCACCGCCAAAGCCGATTGCGAGCGATTGACGAAGCTCGTGAAAGAATTGCTTAATCTGTCGCGTCTGGAGTCCGGCAAGTATCAGATGAAAAAGGAAGCGGTTGATCTGCAATTGTTATTCGATGATGCGCTCAAACATTTGCGCGTGCCGTTGCGCATGAAGGATATTGCCTTTGAAACGGCGGTTGATGCGACGCTGCCCAATTTTTCGGCAGATCACGAGCAGCTTTCATGGGTGATTACGAACCTGGTAAGCAATGCGCTGCGATATACGCCGCCCGGCGGCAAGATTACGATCAGCGCCAGCCGGGAAAACGGCATGGCGCAAATCAGTGTGGCCGATTCGGGGCGCGGCATTCCGGCGGAGGCGCTGGGTTCGATCTTTGAGAAATTTGTGCAGGTTAAACAACAAACGGATGCCACACCAGGCCGCGTCGGCCTCGGCCTCGCGAATGCGAAAGAAGTGGTCGAGGCGCACGGCGGCAAA
>CAYUVM010000521.1:0-3964 GCA_964447935.1 uncultured Cytophagia bacterium
TGTTCCGAAAACGACCGGCTTTGTTGTAGGCTCGCTTGTAATGGCGGGATGAGTAAATCTCCGTCAGCCTGCAAATCTTCGATTTTCACCAGCGGTTTGTCATCAAACATTAGCCAGTCTTTGGTCACCGCAATAATTGGTGCGGAGCGTGGCGATTTTGAGCTTGTCGATTCGGGCAATATTAAATCTTCCGTATTGGTCACCATCTGCCCATCCGCCGAAAAACTTTTGAGCAAAAACACCAGCAGGATCGTGAACATGTCCAACAATGAGGTCAGACTTAAATCCGCGCGGGGTTTTGGCTTCGTATAGCCGCCGATAATCGAAAGTGATTTTTTGTTAGGACTTAAATTTAACATTCCTCAACCCGAGATCGAAATATTCGGAAATCCAGAATCGCGGCAACGATCCATCACCCTAATGACATCGTCATATTTGATGGCGTCTTCCGGTTGAATCACCATATCTTCGGAATCTGGAAATTTATCCTTGATTTGCCGCAGATTCGCCTGCAATTGCTCAAAATCATATTGCTCGCCTTTCTTTTCAATAAACGAAAAGGTCAGGGTCGGGCTTTTTAGCTCGAAACCATTTTGTCGAACGGCAAGCATATTGAGCACCAGCGGTTTATTGTCTTCACTCGCTGGCGTGACACTGCCGCCCGCACTTTGGTTCAGCGCTGGCAGCGTCATTTCCAAGACCGCGAGTTTAACAAACGACGCCGTCAACAGCAGAAACGGTACTAAAATCAAAAAGACGTTCATGATCGGCGTCATCTGCAATTCAGAACTGCCCGCCTCGCGTGTCTTAATCTTCGCTTTCAAATTCATTTTCAACCCCGCCCGCGAATCAGGCGTTGATAGATGCGCGCGGTATTCTCGTTGATCTCGTTGATAATGGCGCTCGAACGCTCATTCAACATTGAATACACCACCAGTGTTGGAATAGCGACGACGAGGCCAAAGGCGGTGGTGTTCATCGCCACGGCGATACCCTGCGCCAGCAACGCTGCTTTCTGGGAGGCTTCGGCGGCGGTCACCGCTTTGAACGAGTCAATCAGACCGAAGATCGTGCCGAGCAGACCCAACAATGTGGCAATATTCGCCAGCAATGACAGGTAGTTCGTGCGCTTTTCGATTTTAGGAATTTCATTCATCGCCGCCAATTCCATGGCCTGCTGAATGTCTTCCGGCGACTTGCCGGCTTCTTCCAAGCCGGCTTTCGTAATGCGCGGCAAAGCCGCTTTGGAAACATTGCACAATTCTACGGCGCTGGCCACACTGCCTTTTTGCAACAACTCTAAAATTTTATTAACAAACGCCGTCGTGTCAATACGGTTTTTAAAATTGATATAAATAAATCGCTCAATGACAATCGCAATGGAAAAAACCATCGTGAGCAAAATAGCGTGCATCCAGCCGCCGCCGTCACGATAAAAACTGATAATACCGTCCATCTAAATAAGCTCTCCTGAAGTTGGGTTTCGGAAGTAAACTAACAAACTTATTAAACTCTCGGCGTTCGACCCCGCCCTACCACGGAATCTGGCCGCGCGGATATTGGCGGGAAGTGCGGGGAAAGCGATCTTTTTCCATCGGCCGAAAAATCTCCCGAAAACACGACCGGTCGATCTGAATACCGTCAACTTTGGGATCGCTGCCGGGAAGGATAAATAATGCCTGCGGTTTGGCAACACTGCCAAGCACTTCAACCTTATCAAGAAAAATTCGCACATTTTTTCCGCTCTCGTCAATCACCGGCGCCGGCAAGGTATCGGGCGCCGCGGCTTGTTGGGTTACTGGCGCCTGTTCCGGTTGTTGGGCAAACGCCGAATCCACAAAACCACCGTAGAGCAGCAAAAGGGCGGCAATCCATAAAGTTATCTGTACTTGTTTCATTTATTACTTTATTTCTCCATTACCGGTATTATTTTGGTTCGCCGCATTATTTGAACCTGTTTCATTCGGCTTTTCCTCAACGGGGTTGCTCGCTGGTGCAACTTCCGTTGCGGGTGGGGTCATTTCAATGCCTAATTCCGGCCCCAAGATCTGCATACGCTGCCGGCTCTGCTCAACCCAAGTATTGCTGATGCTATTTTCCTCGGCTTGCTTGACGTTGGTTTGATAAGCGGCAAACGCTTTTTCTTTCAATGGACGAATTTTCTGCTGAAGCTGTTCTTCATACTTTGCCATCAAATCCTCGGCAATTTGTTGGCGCGGTGATTCCCAAAAAAACCGGGCAAACTCTTCGAAGGTCGCGCCAATTTTAAACGAAGCCGCCGTAGTCCAATCCGCTACTTGATAGCCCGCCGCATCTTTATACTTAGTCAACACCTCGTTAAAGAGCGTCTGCTTGCGTTTCAAATTCTTGTCAAGGGGCGGTTCGAGATTGACCTGCTTGTAGGTTTCAAACTCGATTTCACCGAGCAGAAACTGTGCGTGCGCGGGCATATATACATCCACCGCATGCGAATCGCGGACATAGTTTTCATAGCTGGTGAGCGTGCGGTTGAAATATGCCGTCGCAAGCTGATACTCTTTGCGTTTGTAACAAATCTCACCGGCGCGAACCAACGCTTCTAGATACTGCCCAGGGTCATTGGTATAATTTTCCAGATAACGATCATACGTTTTCAACGCATTTTCCAGGAGTCCGGCATTTTCATAACATTGTGCAGAGGCAAACACGGCTTTCGCTGCATACGGCGAATTAGCGCGCAAACTTACCAACCCGAGATAGTTTTGTGCGGCGCGCGTCCAATTGCTGGCCTCTTCGCAAAGCACCGCGGCTTTGAACAACGCCTCATCAACACGTTGTGAGTGCGGAAACTTGAAATATAACTTTTCATAGGTGTCAATCGCACGCTCTTTATTTCCAGCTTGTTCGTATTGCAAAGCCGCCTCGACCAACGCCAGCTCTGAAATCGTCGAATCGGTGCTGGCAGTCGCGAGATTAGCAAAGGCTTCCGCCGCGGTGGCAGCGTCACCTTTTTTCTTGTACGCTTCTGCAACTTTAAATTTTGTCGAGTTGATCAAACGATAAGCCCGCTCAACTTGCCGGGTGGAATCCGGATATTTTTCCACCACCGTGTGCGCCCACTTTTCGGCTTCAATATACTGCTCCATTTGAATCGCGCATTGCGCATTCAACAAATGCGCTTGCACCACAAACTGGCTCGCCGGCAAATCTTTGATCAACTTCGCATAAACCTGCTGCGCCAGGTCGGGCTGATTGAGATTAAACAAACTCTCGCCGTATTTCATCAAAATATCCGGCAGCTTTTCGCTCGTCGGCAGCAGCGCAATAAAATCATTGCAGGCGATCAAGGCTTTGGGATAAATGGAGTTGGGCACTCGCAAGGTATCACTTTTACCGCTACCGATGAAATTGAGTATAGCAAATTTTGTTGTATCAGTTTGTGTGGCCGCGTTCAGCTCATCAAAATGCGCCAGAATGCGATTATAGGCCGCATCAGCTTTGAATTCCGAATCGGGAAAATTGAGCACGACTTTGTGATAAGCATTGGCGGCATTGGCGAAATCTTTAATTTCATAATATGATTCCGCCTGAAAATATTGCACCTTGCCGGCGTTCGCGGATTTCGCAAATTTTGTGAGAAACTCGCTGTAACGCTCAATCGCGAGGCGATAACTGCGCTCGCTCATTTCTTTTTGGCCGCGGGCCTGCGCTTCCGTAGCGAGGGTGAACAGCGTTTCTTCGGAAAGCGCCAGAGCTTTTTCGCGCGCCGGGCCTTCCGGAAATTTTCCCAACCAGGCGCTGTTCGGGCCGTAATTCTTCACCATCGTCACACGCGCGACTTCGGCTTTTTCGTTATCTCCAGCCTGTAAATAATTAGAGACGATGCGGTTTTGAAAATCGGGGGCCTGCTCGTGATAAGGCCACAGCCGCAGAATCGCTTCGAGCGTCTGAATCGCTTCATCGTAAAAATTCCGCGTTTGATAGG
>CAYUVM010000522.1:0-3961 GCA_964447935.1 uncultured Cytophagia bacterium
AATTTATCGCCCGCTGTCTTGAGTCAATTCTGCATCAAGATTACGGCCAGCGTTTTTTTGAAGTGGTGATCGTCGACGGTGCCTCCACGGACAGAACGAAAGAGCTTATTCAGATTTTTCAGAAGAAATATGACAATTTGATTTTGCTCCATAATGCGTGCCGCTTTATTCCGGTTTCGCTCAATTTGGCTCTACAGCGCGCCAAAGGCGAAATCATTGTTCGCGTCGACGGCCATGCCACTGTCGCGCCGGATTATCTCACCAAATGTGTGGATACGCTGGAAAGTACACAGGCGGATTGCGTCGGCGGCGCGATTTTGAGCACCCATGAAAACGAGAATGGCAGTGCCATCGCCCTGGCGATGTCGTCGCGCTTCGGCGTCGGCAACGCGCGTTTTCGCCTGTCCGGCTATGAAGGTTACGTCGACACCCTGGCTTTTGGCGCCTACAAACGAAGCGTTTTTGATCGGATCGGCATTTTTGATGAAGAATTCATCCGCTGCGAAGACGATGAGTTCAATTATCGTCTCATCAAAAGTGGCGGCAAAATCTATCTGGCGCCGCAAATCAAAGCGTGCTACTTTCCACGCGCCGATTTGCAAAAGCTTTGGCAACAGTATTTTAATTACGGCCTGTGGAAAATCCGCGTGCTGCAACGGCATGCTTCCGTGATGCAACTCCGGCAGTTTATTCCTCCGCTGTTTGTTTTCACGCTGTTGTTCCTCGCGGTGGCAAGCATCTTTACGCCGCTCGCGCGGTTGCTGCTGGCCGGCGTCAACTCTTTGTATGCGCTTTCCGCGCTCACCTGTGCGGCAAAATTATGGCGCAGTGCGCCACAGTCCTCGTTTACGGTGTTGCTCGCCGCCTTTCCCGTGCTGCACATTAGCTATGGATTGGGTTTTCTGTACGGTTTTATAAAATTCAGGAATAAATGGCGCGAATCGACAGCCGAAACGGCGGTTCCTTTTCATCCGCGCGCAGAATATTCGGTTGTAAGCTTGCAAAAATAATTTTTGTTGTGATTCCAGTTTCATCGCGAGTTTTAAAAATGCACAAGAAAGTTTTACAGTTGCGCAGCAGCGTCGGATTCTTTGGCGCCGAAAATGTCATTATGGAAGTCGCGAAAGCGATTGTCGATTCGCCGTATGAGCCGATCGTCGGCGTGCTGGAAAACAGCCACAATCCGCACACTGAATTGGCTGCAGTCGCGAGAAAAAATGGCGTCACCAGTAAAATTTTCCCTTGTGACGGCCGTTTCTCGAGACAAACCGCCGCCGCGGTGCGGCAGTATATGGTGGAAAACGAAATCGCTATTGTTCATGCGCACGGCTACAAAGCTGATTTTTATGCGCTATTTGCCACCCTCAACACCGGCTATAAACGCGTCGCGACCATTCACCCGTGGCTCATCGAGAGTAATCGCGCGAGCAGCGCCAAGTTTTATATGGCATTTGACAAAGCGCTGTTGCGTTCTTTCCATAGCATCGTGGCGATCTCCGATGAAATGCGCGCGCAAGTCGTGCGCGACGGCATGAAACCGGCCCGGGTGGTGACCATCGAAAACGGCATCGACCTGCAGCGTTTTGCCGCCGCGCAAAATGTTGCGCCAGCGCGTCAGGATTTCGGCATTCCGGCCGGCGCGCGCGTGATCGGCGCCGTCGGCCGTCTGTCAGAAGAAAAAGGCCACACTGTGCTCTTGGCTGCGGCGAAATCTTTGGTTGCGGAATTTCCTGACCTCTGCTTCATGCTCGTTGGCGACGGCCCGGAGCGCGAGAAACTCATGCAGGAAGTGGCTGCCCTCGGATTGCAAAAGCATGTGATTTTCGCCGGCGTTTGTTCCGACATTCCGAAAGCGCTGGCGGTGATGGATATTTTCGTGCTGCCCTCATTAACTGAAGGATTGCCGATGGCGCTGCTCGAAGCGATGGCCGCGAAAAAAGCAATTATCGCTACGGCGGTTGGCTCGATCCCGCGCGTCATTCGCAATCAGGAGAATGGTGTGATCGTGCCGCCGCGCGATGCACCGGCTCTATCCCAAGCCCTAAAAATTTTATTGAATCACCGGTCCAACGCCTTGCGCTTCGCGGACGGCGCGTTTAAAGACGTGCAGTCGTTCTCGGCCGCAACGATGGGAAAAAAATATGTCAAACTCTATGACCAGCTTGTTGAACACCAATCCACTGGCGTCATCCACTGAAAACTTTTTGGCGCGGCAAGTCGTACCGGTTAAGCAATCAACTGCGTTCAGTATTCCGATTTTGATGTATCATGAAGTTGCGGAACCGCAGCGGGTGGAGCAAATAGCGCAAAAAACGCAACGTTCCTTCATTTTGGCGGTCAACCAATTTGAAGCGCAGATGCAATGGCTGGTGGACAACGGGTTTAGTGCAATTTCACTAAGCGAGCTGCTAAAAATTCAGTCTGGCGCCCGGCTCCTGCGTCCGGCAGAGAAACCTGTTGTTATTACGTTTGATGATGGTTTTGCCGGAAACTATTTTCAGGCGTTGCCAATTTTGCGCCGGTGCAATTTAACCGCAACGATTTTTATTATTGTCAATCGCATCGGTGAGCCGTTTTATATGACGTGGCCACAACTGGATAAAATGGCGGATCACGGCATCGAAATTCAATCGCACACGATGAGCCATGCTCTGCTCGGGCAAGCTACAATGGGCCAACTGATTTACGAGTTAAGAGAGTCGAAACGCGCGGTCGAGAAAAAACTGGGAACGCCGGTGCATTTTATCTCGATGCCGCACGGTAGTTGTCATAAGGACTTTGCGAAAGTGGCAAAGGATTGTGGGTATCAGGGTGGCTGCACCTCCGAAATTGCTTATGCCGGCGCAGAAAGTTCAGCCTTCGCGCTCCCGCGCATTTCCGTGAACAGCCAGTATAATCTGGCGACGTTCATGAACATCGCGCAATCGAGTCCGGAGTTCATCAATCGCAATGCTGCGGCGCGCAAAGTAAAAAGTATAATCAAAAACGTGGTCGGCGAGAAAAATTATAACCGCGCCTATCATTTGATTTATGGTGTACAGGAAAACGCAGCTTAAATTTGAAGTGCATGCTTTAGCTTGCACACCGCTGTGATCGAAATATCTATCGCTCAGATACCGTCATGAATATCTTGTTTCTCTCAACGGAAAATCCCTACCCCCCAGACCACGGCCATCATTTACGGACGTATAATGTGCTGCGGCATCTGGCGGAACAGCATAAAATTTTTTTTCTCGGCTTCTGGCAATCTGCAGAAGAACTGAAGCACAAGGCCCACCTCGAATCGCTCTGTGCCCGCGTCGACCTGCTGCCAATTCCTGGTCGCGCGCAGAAAGTGAATTATGGTCTTGGCCTATTCGCAAATTTATTCTCCGCCTGGCCATTCACGGTGCAGCGCTATTTCCGCTACGAAGCTGTGCAGTGCATCAAGCAAATTATGCAAGAAAACCGCATTGATCTCGTGCATTTCGATTTGATGCATCTGGCGCCGTATCTGGAATGCATCGGCGATACACCGAGCGTGCTGGTGAATCACAACGTTGAATCTTTGCGTCTGGAGCGTTTGGCGCAGGTGCAAAAGAGTTTTGCGGCGCGAGCCTATCTCGATCTGCAACAAAGCAAGATGCGCCGCCTGGAACTTGACCTGTGCCGCCGCTTTACGCAACTCATCACCGTTTCCGAGGCCGATGCGGAAATTTTGCAAAAAATTTGCAAAATTGAAAATATTGCAGAAATTCCCAATGGCGTTGACGCCGATTTTTTTCATGTTGCGGATGACAAGCCGGAGCCGGATTCGCTGGTGTGGACCGGCAGCATGGCCAGTCCTTATAATCGCGATGCCGTTGATTATTTTTTGGAAAATATTTGTCCGAAAATTTTTGTGCATAGCACGCAAATAAAAGACAACAATTTCGGCTATTCGCCCTCGCCGAATTTGCAACAATATCAAAAAAGTTATCAG
>CAYUVM010000523.1:0-3960 GCA_964447935.1 uncultured Cytophagia bacterium
GGTAATATTCCAGCTCTTCTTGCAACAACAACGAGGACGACAACGCGTCGAGCACCAGGTGATGAAAACTCCAGACAAATTGGTAAACCTGGTCGGCGCAACGAAACAAATCAATTTGCAGCAGCGGCGGCTGCGTGAAATCAAAACCGTCTTGCTGCTTTTCCTGTATGCAAGCTGCGAGACGTTGTTGCTGTTCGGCATACGGCAGCGCGCGCCAGTCATGCATGTGAAACGGCAGCCGCGCTTGCTGATGTATCACTTGCACCGGCTTCTCCAAACCCTCCCAATGAAAAGAAGCCCGCAAAATTTGATGCCGCGACAAAATTTGCTGCCAAGCCTGCTCAAACGCCGTCACATTCAGATTGCCGTGCAAGGTGTAACGCATTTGATAAAGATACAAACCGGCGTTTTCCTTCGGCAAACTGTCGAAAAGCATGCCCTGTTGCAGCGGCGAAAGCTCGTAAATGTCTTCGATACTATTCGTCATGATGAAATTGATTATTCGAAACAAAAATTAAAACTGCAACAATGAAATCCGTCAGCGTAACAATGCCATCCGCTTCACCTGCGAAAACCCCGGCCCTGAGCTTGTCGAAGGGCTGGCGCGCAATTGATAAAGGTAAATGCCATTTGCCACCCATTCGCCATGAGCATCTTTGCCATCCCAAAGAATGGTGTGAACGCCGGCGGCAAAGGGCGCGTTCATTAGCGTGCGAATTTCTGCGCCGACGGTGTTATAAATTTTAACGACAACCTGACTCGCCATCGGAAGTTGAAAACGAATCACGGTTTCCGGGCCAAGCGGGTTGGGATGATTTTGAAACAGCTTAAATTCCAACGGTGGCGCCGCCTCGTGTACAATTTCCGTGGTCGTCGTAGTGGCGCAAACCTGCGCGCTTTTTGCGGATTCGTTGCCCGCGGAATCAATGGCGCTGATTGTGTAACAATACAGCGTCGCCGGATTCAAGCCGGTGTCGGCATGTGTCGTCGCCGCCGTCGTGCGCAGCAGCGCGCCGCTGCGATAGATTTTATATTTGACGCTGCCGGAATTATCCGTCGCCGCATTCCAGGCTAAATCAATGCGGCTCGTGCTGATCACTTTGGTGGTTAATTGCGCGGGCGTCGCCGGCAAAACATTATCGCGAAACCACAGGCGCGCCGTGCTGTCTTGCATCAAAAAATTATACCACTTCTGCGCTACGTTCATTTGCCCCGGCGGGCAAGGATGCACGCCGTCGCTGTACATATCCCGCGTCCAGGTTGGATCCCAAAGATAAGGGCCCCAGCCCAGCCAGGGCGCTTTTGCATTTGGCCCACTAAAAGCAAGGTCAGGGTCTTTGTTTAAAATCTGATCTTCCAGCAGCCATTTGACCGAAAAACCTTCTTCCAAAGCCACCGGCTCGCCATTGCCGCTGGCAGATGGTTCGCAGGTCCATCCGCCGTAGCTGCGGCTGGTGAGATACAGCAGCTTCAAATTCGGATATTTCTTTTTCAGATCGAGAATTCTTGTTTTCAACATGCCTTTGGTGGTTTGCGCATGTGAGGGAAATCTTTTGCTGGCAATCGTGGTAAACGGCTCCTCCGGGAAACGCGGCATGCCATTCGGTTCCTGCGGCGTGTTATTGCTATGTTTCATCAGCACGATCTGCACCTGCGAATCAACGGCCGCGACGCCTTTCGCCGCCCAGCAAACCAACGGGCAGCCCGCGATGGATTTATTGACCAGTGAAACTTTCAAATTTACCGCCGAATTATTTTGCAAGAAGAATTGCAGCAGGGCATTCGTTTCATAAAGCGTATTGGACATGCCTTCGACGATGACGGCAATTTTGCCGTTGGCCAGATCGACTTTGCCGTGAGTATCCAAAGGCTGCATGCTCTTCGCCAGCGTCTGGCCGCTGGCACGATGGGCGGCAGGCATGGTATTGGAATTGGGATACAAAAAAGTTGCATACGGCGTTTGCGCGCGATCCGTCGGTGACACATAAGGTTGGCCGTTGAGCAAAGACGTCAACGACAGTGGTTTGACGCCAAAAGCGCAAGTCAATGCCGAAGCCGGAACCGTCGGTGTAAGGCAGATGTCGTGCTGACCCCAAGAACGCGCCGGAGCCCAAACCACGGCGCCGATCGCCAACAAGGCTGAATTTAAAAAAACTAATTTCATATTTTCATCATCCTTGTGAAAAGTTGTCCTTTCTGACATGCGCGTACTCAATTAGACGCCCGTGCCGTCAAACCTTGTTTCCGGCTTGTTTACTTGAATGAACTTTGGCGAATTTTGCCCATCAGCTTATCGAGCGCTTGCTGGCTCAACTTGGCGCTTGGAAAATCCGACGGGGTGAATTCGGTGTTCTCAATATTTTGGCAATGCTCGATCAACGCGCGCAGCGCTTTCGCAAAATTCTGCGCCAAATTTTCTATTGTCCCTTGTTGGTGTAAGTTTTTGCTATACATCCACTCCACCTGCAGACAATCTTGCATCACTATCGCGGTGACCTCGAGCAGATGCTGGCGCTTGGCAAAGGGACTACAAACCGGGCCGGTCTCATCATGTATGATTTTAAATAATGCAGACTTCGTCAAGCCTTGATCAAACTGTCCCAAATAATTAAAGCTTACCTCGGGAACCGGCAAAGCGCGCAATTTTTCCGAGACGCTTTGATCAAGGCTAAGATAACGCAAGAGGCCGTAGCCAATGCCGCGTTGCGGAATACGTCGGAGTTGTTCTTTGAGGGCTTTCAGCGCTGCACCAGGGCCGGCAGCTTCCCAATGCAGCGCCACGGGATACATCGTGGTGAACCACCCCACCGTGCGTGATAAATCTACGCCTTCTAAAATATCTTCGCGGCCATGGCCCTCCAAATGAACGAATAGCGAGGTTGCGCCCGTCCACCCAACAAAAGTCTGAACCAAAGCCGTCAACAGTATATCATCGATTTGGGTGCGATAGGCTTTCGGCGCTCCCTGCAGCAGCGCTTGCGTTTCGGCAGCATTGAATGCCACAGAAATCGTGTGCGCGGAGTTCATCGTGTTTGCCTCGCGGCCTTCGGCGAAATCAACCGGCAAATGGAAACCCTTGTCGTGAGCGCTTCGTTGAGCGGACGCTGGCGTTAGCGTTAACCAAAAATCGAGTTCATTATGCAGTTTTGCCGATTGCGCATGTTCCGTCAAACGCTGCGCCCAATGTTTAAACGCTGTCGTTTTTGCGGGCAGCGCAATTTTCTCGCCGCTGCGGATTTGCTGATACGCTGTCGCCAAATCTTCCAATAAAATTCGCCACGAAACGCCGTCGACGACGAGGTGATGAATGATAATCAATAAACGTTGGGATCGTGGCGCGGCAGGCTCGGTCGAGCCGCCTAATTCAAACAGCGCAAAACGCAACAGCGGCCCTTGCGACAAATGCAAGCTTGACTGCAACTCGGCCGCGCGTGCTTGTATCGCCGCGTTTTGCTCGTCTTTCGGCAAGGCGGAAAGATCGAAGCGCGAAACCGGCGCGATATTATCGACCGCCGCGTGATGCGCCTGCCAGCCGGATTCGGTTGGCGCAAAGCGCAGGCGCAGCGCATCGTGCTGGCGCAACAACTGCAGAACAGCTTGTTGCAAAATCGGAAGCTCCAACGGAGCCGAGACTTCCAGCAGCATCGCCATGTTCCAATGCTGGGGCGCCGCAAAATCTTGCGCGAAAAACCAGCGTTGAATCGGCGTTAACGGCAGTGTTCCGGTGATGAAGCCCTGCTCGTCTGCAGCGAGGCGGGCTGTATCCGCCACTTCAGCCAGTTCCGCAATCGTCGGATAAGTGAAAAGCTGCTTCGGCGTGAGCTTGACGCCGGCGTGACTGGCGCGAGAAATAATTTGTATCGTCAAAATCGAGTCGCCGCCCAGCTCAAAAAAATTGTCATGCACCCCCACTTTTTTAACGCCGAGGACTTCGGCCCAAATTTCTGCCAAAGTTTTTTC
>CAYUVM010000524.1:0-3959 GCA_964447935.1 uncultured Cytophagia bacterium
ATTGACTCACAAAAAATTCTCGAGAAATATAAAGAAGCGCAAGATGCTCAAAAGCAGCTTCAAGATCTCAATAAACGCTGGGAAGATGAAGCCAAGAGCATGCAGCAGGAATTGCAAACCAAGCTGGAAGAACTCGAATCGCAAGCCTTGTTATTGAGCGATGAGCGCAAGAAGGAAAAAGAAACCGAACTGCAAAACCTCAATATTCGCCTGCAGCAATTTCAACAGGAGAAATGGGGTAACCAGGGCGAAGTGTTTTCCAGACGCGCGGAGTTGATGCAGCCGATTATCGACAAGATCAACACCACGATCAAGAAAATTGGCACCGAAGAGAAATTTGACTATATCTTCGATGTGGTCAACGGCAATATTCTTCACGTCAGCGCCACCCAGCCGGATTTGACGGATAAGGTTCTGGAAGAACTTAATAAGAGCGTGGCGGCCAAACCGGCAAGCACGACGGCCCGCCCGGCGGCGCCGAAGTCCAAGAATTAACGCAAAGCAAACAACAAAAAGAAAAAAGCAAAGAGCAAGTACATTTCTGTTTGCTTTTTTCTTTTTGCTTTTCCATGCCCATGACTTCCTTACGACTCACGGCGGCAGAAATCGCCCGCGCCATTCAAGGGCGCGTGGAAGGTGATGCCGCCGTTATCATTACAGGCCTTGCGCCGGTTGATCAAGCGCGGCCGGGCGATTTAACGTTTGTCGCTCAGCCGCGTTATTTTTCTCAGGTCGTGACCACTCCTGCCGCCGCCGTGCTGGTGGGCGCCGATTTTCCCGCGCCGCCAACTTCTGGCGCCGTCCTTATTCGCGTGGCCAATCCGTATTTTGCTTTTTTGCAAATTGCTAAAAACTTTTTCCAACCTCCCGCCACGTTCACCGGCGTCCATCCAACGGCGATGATCAGTGATAATGTCCGATTGGGCAAAAATGTGACGATTGGCCCGTATACGGTTATTGAGCCGGAATGTGAGATCGGCGACGAGGTTCGAATCGGCGGTTTGTGTTATGTTGGCCGCGGGGCAACGATCGGTCAGCGCGTTACGCTCTTTCCGCGCGTCCATGTGGCGCACGCGGTGCGCCTCGGCAACGACATCATTATTCAATCCGGCGCCGTCATCGGGTCGGATGGATTTGGTTACGTCAAGCATGAAGGCGCGTATCACAAAATTCCCCACATCGGCACGGTCATTCTCGAAGACGGCGTTGAAATTGGCGCGAATAGCACGATTGATCGCGGCACGTTTGGCGAAACGCGTATTCGCCGGGGCACCAAGATTGATAACCTCGTGCACCTGGCGCACAATGTCGAAGTCGGTGAACACACGGCGGTCGCGGCGCAATCCGGTGTTTCGGGCAGCACCAAAATCGGCAATCGCGTGACGATTGCGGGGCAGGTCGGTTTTGTCGGCCATATTGCCATTGGCGACGATACCACTTTCGGCGCGCAGGCCGGGGTGACCAAATCAATTCCTGCCGGCATTACCGTTTCCGGATATCCGGCGCGTGAACATACATTGGCGCGCCGCGAAGAAGCCGCACGCCGCCGGTTGCCGGCATTGCTCAAACGCGTGAAGGCGCTGGAAAAAGCGCTGGCGAAAATCGCGCCGGAAGCGCTGGAGAAAATTGAGGAGCCGGAAAGTTGAGGTCACCAACTCGTACTGATACTCCTAATCTTACTCGTACTCATTCTCGCTTCTGGAGATTTAAAAGCGAGTAAGAGTATGAGTAAAATACTGAACTGAATTGCTGTCTTTCGGGAGAAGGAATGCTGGAAAAACAACATACCATCACTAAAGCTATTTCTATTTCTGGGGTTGGTTTGCACACGGGCAATCAAACCAACTTAACTTTCCATCCGGCGCCGCCCAACACAGGAATGATTTTTCGGCGCACGGATTTGCCGGATAGCCCGCAAGTAAAAGCCGATATCGACAATGTGATCGACATTTCGCGCGGCACCACGATTGCGAAGGGCGAAGCCGTGGTGCACACCGTCGAACACGTTTTGGCGGCTATTGCCGGTTTGATGATTGACAACATTATTATCGATCTCGATGCGAACGAGCCGCCCGTGCTGGACGGCAGTGCCTTGCCTTTCGTGCACGTGTTGAAGGAGTCCGGCATTACGGAACAAGATTCGCCGCGGGATTATCTGGTCATCGATAAAACGATTGTGTACGCCGAAGAGAAGCGCGGCGTTGACATCGTGGTGTTTCCCTCCGATGAGTTTCGCATCACCTTTTTGATTGATTACCACAATCCCGCGCTGGCCACGCAATATACGGCCATCTACTCGCTGCAAGGCGAATTTGAAACTGAGTTTGCGCCGGCGCGCACTTTTTGTTTTCTCTCGGAAATCGAGCCGCTGCTGCAACAGGGCTTGATTAAAGGCGGCAATTTGGACAACGCCATTGTTTTTATCGACCGCAAAATTGAAGAGAATGAAATCGGTCGCCTCAAGCAGCTTTTCAAAGTCACGGATGATCATGTTCAACTGGGCCGAAATGGCATTTTAAACGACAAGGAACTGCGTTTTAAAAACGAGCCGGTGCGCCACAAAGCGCTGGATTTGCTGGGCGATCTCGCGTTGCTGGGAATGCCACTCAAAGCGCATGTGCAGGCGGCGCGTTCCGGCCACGCGGCCAATGTCGAGTTGGTGCGCCGCATTCGCAAAGAGTACAAAAAAATTCAGCTCACCTCGAAGTATCAGGGTAATCGCAAAGGCGATTTTGTGCTGGATACGCAATCGATTCTGAAAATTCTTCCGCACCGCTATCCGTTCGTGTTAGTCGATCGCATTCTCGACCTCGTGCCGCAAGAGCGCGTGGTTGGCTTAAAAAATGTCACGATCAACGAGCCGTTTTTTCAGGGCCATTTTCCCGGCCACCCGATTATGCCTGGCGTGTTGATTTTGGAAGCGATGGCGCAAGTCGGCGGCGTCCTGTTGTTGAACACCCAATCCGATCCGGAAAGCAAATTAGTTTACTTCACCGGCCTGGACCGCGTCAAATTCCGCAAGCCGGTGCGCCCCGGTGATCAAATTCGTTTTGAGGTGGAAATGGTGAAATTTCGGCAGTCGTTGTGCAAAATGGCCGGCAAAGCTTTTGTCGCCAATGATCTCGTCTGCGAAGCCGAGCTGTCGGCGGCGGTGGTAGATCGGAATTGAAGTTCACCTCAACTTGGAATCGGCAACATGGATGCAAACGCGATTAAAATTCATCCCACCGCGATTGTCGACACGAAAGCGGAACTTGAAACCGGCGTCACGATAGGCCCGTATAGTGTCATCGAAGCCAATGTCCGGATCGGCCAAAATTGCTGGATCGGGCCGCAGGTACACATTGCTGCCGGCGCGCGTATCGGCGCGGACTGCCGTATTTTCACTGGCGCCGCGCTCGCCAACCCGCCGCAAGATTTGAAATTCGGCGGCGAAGAGACCACACTCGAAATTGGCGAACGCACGACGATTCGCGAGTTTGTCACGCTCAATCGCGGCACGAAAGAGCATTGGAAAACCGTTATCGGCAGCGATTGTTTGCTGATGGCGTATTCGCATGTCGCGCATGATTGTTTCGTTGGCAATCACTGCATTCTGGCCAATTCGGTGAATCTGGCGGGCCATGTGGTGATCGAGGACTGGGCGAGTCTCGGCGGCATGGTGCCAGTGCATCAATTCGTGCGCATAGGGCAGCATTGTTTTATCGGCGGCGCCTATCGCGTGGTGAAAGACGTGCCGCCGTATATTCTCGCCGTCGGTGAACCGATGACATTTGCCGGTTTGAATTCGGTGGGATTGAGCCGCCGCGGTTTTTCCGACGAGGCGCTATTGCTGCTCAAACGCGTTTACAAGCTTTTGTTTAAATCAAAACTGAACGTCAGCCAGGCCGTTAAACGCATTCGGGAAGAATGCGAGCTGACGCCGGAAGTGCAAAACGTGCTGGCGTTTATTGAGAAAA
>CAYUVM010000525.1:0-3949 GCA_964447935.1 uncultured Cytophagia bacterium
CCACAAGCGAGTGGATAATTCAAAATTGGTTGTTTAAAATAAGCGAACGAGCAGCCCTTTGTTCGCCGAAGGGCGTTTTTATTTTTGGACATAAAAATTTAAAGAGGAAACAAGTTAAAAATAATGTGAGAAATTTCACTTTTTGTGTGTCTATATAAACAACAGGGGTGTTCAGGGGCAGTTGCGCGGGCCGGTGGTGCTAAAATAGCCGCCAGTCCGGCAACTGCGGGGGCGGGGTTTTTGCGAAATGCCCGGGCAATCGGCAACCAAGGGAAAGGAGTGTGTATGGCGAATCCTGCGAAGTTGGAAGCAGCAGCCAAAAACATGTTGAAGGCTGGCGAGAAGATTGAAGCGCAGGTGTGCGGCGATTATTCCAATGAAAGCGGTCCCGGCAATTATGAAATCGTCAAAGGGTTTATGGCTGCCACGAACCATCGCTTGTTGGTGGCGCTCAATTCAGTTTCATTTAGCGTTCGCAAAGACAGTTTTACGTATGCACAGCTTGCCGGCGTGACCATGCAAGATGGTTGCATCAATGTAATGATGCCGGATGAGACGATTACACTTTCCGAAGTCGACGATGCCTGCGGTGATCTTGAAAAATTTTTTAAATATGTTACGGATAAAAGGAAACCGCCGGATAAAACAACCATCACCGCGCGGGATGTCGAAATTCCCAACCCGCAAAAGAAGTAGGTGAACAGCGGCAAGAAATAAAAAACTGCAAAACCCGTGAGAGAAAATCGAGGGAACAGGTGTCTCTTATTATATAATGCAGCGGGTGGATTGCTGTGGTGAAGTGGTGGAAATGCTGGGATAACGCCGATCGCTAAAAACAACGGATCTGGTTGAAGCACCACCGGTCGGCGCCGTATCCGATAACCCGCGGGAATAACATCTCCCGATTTTTCAACGGGGGGGAACTCTTCCCTCGAGAGATCAGCCATCCCGTCACAGGACGCGTTGGACGGGATGGCGCTCTCAGTTCTGGCGAGGCGCTGTTGGTGGCTGGCGGGATTCATTGAGGTTGCTAACAGCGAAGCAAGGCGGCTTTTGATCTCAGAACAATCATGCGGGGGTGCAACAATTTTCATGGTGGGGATCGTAAGGCGGAGGCCATTTCGTTTGTCGTTCATTGACGCGATGGCCTCTTTCTTTTGGGTAGCGTGTGAGTTGGTTGCCGTCGCCGCCCGGGCATTAAAAATTTATAATGCCTTATGATTTCGGTTTAAACAACTCCTCCAATTTTCTTCTCGACTCCGCCGCGCGGGCGGCGGATTTATCCAACCCGCGTTGGCTGGCGGCTTCAAAATAGTCGCAGTAATTTCCCACGGCCTTGTCCGGCACAAATTCCGCTTGCGGTTCGCGGCATTGATGGTGCGCCTTTTCATCGTAAAAACGGCAATTGCGGCAACAGTGCAAATACGCCGCGCATTTAGCGCAGGTATCGCCCCGGCCCGGCCGCCGGCTCTCCAGTTTCACTTCGGCACCGCAGGAATAACAGAACATAATTGCCTCTCGTTCGTGCGCGGCAATCGCCGCAACCCATCAACTCAAGACTCGATCGTATATTTAAAATTATTTTGCCCCCAATGATTTTGCCTTCAAGAAATCGCTTTTGAGAAATATAAGGGATTCCAGCCTTTTTGTCAAATAGCTTTTAAAACTTGCGCTTTTAAGATAAATCGCGTAAATTTAGGCTATGAAAATTTTACCGGGAGGCATTTTATTGTTCATGACCCTCGCGGCTTGCAGCCGGAAATCTACCGAGCCGCTCGCGAGCTTCCACTGGCGTGACCTTGCCTCCCCGGCAAAACCAGGCGAGAGCAAAGTTCCCAATCTTTTTGCGGCGGCGGATGGCCGAATTTATTTGAGCTGGATCGAAAAAACGGGTGACGCCGAGCACACTTTTTTGTATTCGCGGTATGAAACGGGCCAGTGGTCTTCGCCGCAGTTGATTGCCGCCGGCCCCAATTGGTTTGTGAATTGGGCCGATTTTCCCTCGCTGATCAAGTTACCCGATCAAACCCTGGCGGCGCACTGGCTCGCCCGATCCGGCGAAAGCAAATATGCTTATGACGTGAACATCGCGCGCTCAACCACGGCAGGAAAAGATTGGAGCGAGGCCATCACCCCGCATCGGGATAACACCCAAACCGAACATGGCTTTGTCTCGCTGTTGCCGTGGGGTCATGATCAACTCGGGGTGGTGTGGCTGGACGGACGTAATTTTGCGAACAGCGCCAACGATCATGCTGAACCCAATGAGAGTTGCGAGATGACGCTGCGTTTTGCGGCGCTTGATAAAAGCGGGCAGTTGCACGCGGAAACGATTTTGGACGCGCGCGTGTGTGAATGTTGCCAAACCGACGCCGCAGTGACGAGTAACGGCGCCGTGGTGGTTTATCGCGATCGTTCGTTGAATGAAATTCGCGATATTGGTATCGTGCATTATCAAAACGGCCACTGGACTGAGCCGCGCCTCGTTCACGCCGACAATTGGATCCACCAAGGCTGCCCGGTGAATGGGCCGGCCATTGCGGCGCAGGGGACATTTGTGGCAGTGGCATGGTATACTGAAGCACAAGACACTCCGCATGTGCGCCTCGCCTTTTCGCGCGATGAAGGCGCGACATTTGGTTCGCCCATTGAAATTGGCGATCGCGAGCCCATGGGCCGCGTGGATTTGCTCTTGCTTCCCGACAGCACCGCGCTGGTGTGTTGGCTGGAGCAAACCGATAACCACGGCGAGATTCGCCTGCGCCGCGTGCGCGCCGACGGCTGGCGCGGAGAATCTTCTACCCTCGCTGCATCCAGCACCAAACGGGCCAGCGGTTTTCCCCGTCTGGCGCGCAATGAACACGAAATTATTTTTGCCTGGACGCAACCGGATAGCCAATCCACCAGTGTTCGCACCGCTGTGGCAAAATTTTAGCGTGAAATTAAACTATGTCGCCTCAACCTTTTCGCTTTTTCAAACGCCGATTTATTTTAACAAGCGTGATCATGCTGCCGCTTTTCTTTTCGGCTTCCACGCAAAATCCCTATAAAAAATTTATCATCCGCCGGGGGGATACGGCAAGCTATCTCGCCATTCGCTATTACGGTTTTTTTAATGATTCGCTGTTCGCCGTGCTGCAAACGGCCAACCCTCATATTAAAGATTTGAATTGGATTTATCCCGGCGATTCGCTGCGATTTCCCCTCCGTGCGGTGCCCGAACCGAAGTTTGAACAACTCCGCACCTCGGCGGCGCAAGCGGTGCTCACGTTTTATGAAGGGCCGGTGAAATACCGGCGGGGCGGCAAAGGTGATTTTCAAAATGTGACGCCAAACCTGTTGTTGAATCCCCACGATGAAATTCAAACCGCAGCGAAAGCACGGGCAGAGTTGGTGCTGGATAATCGCAGCGTCATGCGATTGGCGGCCAATGCCCAATTGAAAATTACGAAACTGGTGCGCACGGAGAAACCCGCCGCGCCCACCCAACCGCTGCAGGCGCAATTCGATCTCTCAGTCGGCTCGCTGTGGACGCGCGTTAACAAGCTGTTCAATCGTCAGCCGAAAGTGGACGTCAAATTTCCCACGGCGATTGCCGGCGTGCAGGGCACGGTTTATCGCGCCACCGTGGCGGCAGACAGCGCCACGAATGTGCGGGTTTATGAAGGCACCGTCGAAGTGCGCGGCGGTGGCGCCTTATTTCGCCCCTCGACAGGTTTACCTCCCGGACAAGTGCCGGGACCGCAGCAGGTGCCAGGGCCGCAACAAATCACGCTCGCAGCATGGGTTAAATTGGTGCAAGCCCAGCAACAAGTTCTGATTAGCAAAGATGGCCGGCCTTCGGAGCCGAATCGTTTCACCGATGCCCGCGCCGAGTTGGACTGGGTGCAGTGGAATCAACAACGCGACCTCGATCTTGATGCTGAACGTTAACGCGAAACCTTCCCCG
>CAYUVM010000526.1:0-3943 GCA_964447935.1 uncultured Cytophagia bacterium
CCAAAATCACCACGCTGATTGGCGCGAACGAAAGCGGCAAGTCCAACATTCTGCGGGCGCTGAATGCCTTCTCCCCCGGCGCGCCGTTTGACAACAGCCTCACTTGCCAGTATTCAGATTATTATTATCAGGGCAAATCGCCGGAAGTCGCAATGGAGTTCACGCAAATTTCCAAAGACAATCGGCGCAATCTGCAGCGGTTCAGTGAGGCGTTTAAAGACGCTGAAAGCTTTCTCATTCGCAAAGATGGGCCGGAGTTGGACAATTATCATCTCTTTGTCAATGAAAACGAAGTGCCCACCAAAGAGATGGACAAACTGCTGCAAACTCTCCCCAAGTTTCTTTTCTTTGACACGATTCCCCTGCTGAAAAGCCGTGCGACGTTGCAGGATTTGATGGGCGGCAGCGAGCAATTTCGCACCGAACGCAATTTGCTGCACATTGGCGGCTTGAGCAACCCCGAAATTATTTTTGAAGACAACACCCGCGGCCGGCGCGCCAGCGAAGAAGCGAGCCGGTTGATTACGCAACAAATCCGCCGGGCCTGGTCGCAGGAGCCGACGATTGAAGTCAAGCTCAATGTGAATGGCAATCTGCTTTATATCGATCTTTCCGACGGCACAACGGTTTTTGACACGCCGGAATCGCGGAGCATGGGCTTTCGCTGGTATCTGTCGTTTTATATCAACTTCATCGCGCAAACGTTCGAGGCCCGTGCCAACGAATATTTCTTCTTGATTGACGAACCCGGCATTCATCTGCATCCCGCCGGCCAAAAAGATTTGGCGAAAATTATGGAAGACCTGGCGATGAAAAATCAACTCGTGTACACGACGCATTCGCCGTTTATGATCAACCGTGAGCATCCCCAACGCGTCCGCCTCGTCACCAAAGACAAAGACGGCACCCGCATCGACAGCGAATCGTACCGCCAAAATTGGAAGCCGTTGCGTAGTTCCATTGGCTTGATGATCAGCGACCTCTTCTTTTTTAGCGATCGCGGCACGGCCGCTGCCGAAACGCCGGAGAAAAAATTCTCCTTCCTCCGCCGCAGCGCTAAAATGGAAGAAAATGGCAAGTAATTCTGATTCTTGCAACGCCGGAAATTTTAAAAACTTCTGGCTTTATTTCGCAGCCAATTATTTTAACGCCTATAAAAATGCTGAATTCGTTGTGTGACGTGCCCGGTATGCGCGTCGGACATGCGCAGGATGAAACCGCGCGTACCGGCTGCACCGTGATTTTGCCGGAGCACCCGGCTGTTGCCGGCGTTGATGTACGCGGTTCGGCGCCCGGTTCGCGCGAAATCGAAGCATTAAAATCGGTGCGACTTGTGCAGGAGATTCACGGCATTCTGCTCACTGGTGGCAGCGCGTTTGGGTTAGACGCCGCCGGCGGCGTCCAAAAATATCTCGAAGAGCGCGGCATTGGCTACGACGTGCAAGTCACCAAAGTGCCGATCGTGCCCACCGGCGTTATTTTTGATCTTGCTGTTGGTGATGCAAAAGTGCGACCGACTGCGGCCATGGCTTATGCGGCTTGCGAAGCGGCTTCATTCACGGAAACGCGGCTCGGCCGCCTCGGTGTCGGTTGTGGCGCGACGGTTGGAAAAATTCGCGGCGTGCAACACAGCATGCCCGGCGGTGTCGGCATGGCCTCGTGGCGCAGCGGCAATATTGTCGTCGGCGCATTCGTCGTCGTGAATGCGCTTGGTGACATTATCGACCCCCGGCAGGGAAATATTATTGCCGGTGCAAGAAATGACGATGGCGCTTTTTTAAACACGCAGTCATACCTGCAAGCGCATGTCCTCTCTCCTTTTAAAAGCTGGGGCAATACCACGCTCGCGGTGGTCGCAACAAATGCTCATTTCAATCGCGATGGCGTCACGAAAATTGCCGAGATGGCACAGGACGGCTTGGCCTATGTGATTCGCCCCTCGCACACACTTTTTGACGGCGACATGGTTTTTGCTATGAGCACGGGCAACGAACAGGCGGATGTCATGGCCATCGGTGCGATTGCGGCGGAGTTAGTAGCCGCCGCCATTGTGCAGGCAGTGCGGGTGAGCAACAATATCTTGACGGTTTAAAATTTGAGTATTTCGTATGATTCTTCCCTACAACAACATCTCCCCCAAAATCGGCAATAACGTTTTCATCGCTCCGAACGCCACCATTATCGGCGACGTCGAAATCGGGGATGATGCCAGCGTATGGTTCAACTCGGTGATTCGCGGCGATGTGCATCGAATACGGATCGGCTCGAAAACGAACATTCAAGATTTGTGCATGTGCCACTGCACGCTCAACAAATGGCCGCTGCTGATCGGTGCGGGCGTGACCATCGGGCACAGCGTGGTGGTGCACGGCTGTGTCATTAAAGATTATTGTTTGATCGGATTGGGCGCGCGCATTCTTGACGGCGCGCAAGTCGGGCCATACGCCTTAGTGGCCGCCGGCGCTGTGGTGCGGGAAGGTTTTGTGGTGCCGGAATATTCGCTCGTCGCCGGCGTTCCCGCCGTGGTGAAACGGCGGCTCACCGATCAAGAAATCGAAAATCTCACGGCCTCCGCAACACGTTATGTGAATTATAAAAATACTTATCTCGTCGCCGGCGTGCAGCATCCCGATCTTTAAAACGATTTTGCGGTGCATCGTCCTCCCCGTTGCCTCCGTGTAGATTCTCCTTGCTTTTGAGCCTGATTTTGCCATCTTTAACACCAAGACTTTAAAACCCAGATAACTTGGAGAGTTTAATGCTGCGACGTCAATTTGTCAATTATCTCACCCACGGGTTTGCTGCGGTGGCGGGCGCGCCATTGCTCCCGCTCAAGAACATACCGGCCGTTAGTTTGCAAAATGGCAATAAAAATGATGAACGTTTTTGGGCCTTCGTGCGCGAGCAATTCCCGCTGACCCACGAGCGCGTTTATCTCAACACCGGCGGCCTCGGCGCTTCGCCGTATGCCGTCATTGACGCCGTGGTGTCGCGCATGAACGAGCTCGAAAAAATTTCCGAGACCGGACATAGCGAGCAGATTTGGGCCAGCATAAAACAGAAAGCCGCCGCGCTGCTCGGTTGCGATGCCGAAGAAATCGCCTACACGCGCAATGCGACCGAAGGCATCAATATCGTTTGCAACGGCCTGCCGTTAAAACGCGGGGACGAGGTGATTACGACGACGCACGAACACGTCGGCAATGCCGTGCCGTGGCTGGCACGGCAAAAGCGTGATGGTATTGTGATCAAGCTCTTTGCGCCTTCGACCCAAACGGCGCCGGAAAATCTCGAACGTATTGAGCGGCTAATTTCCCAACGTACGCGCGTGATCAGCGTCCCTCATGCGACAACGACTACCGGACAAATTTTGCCGGTGAAAGAAATTGCGGCGCTGGCGAAGGCAAAGAAGCTGTGGCTCTTTATCGACGGCGCGCAAACCGCGGGGATGTTGAATTTCAATTTGCATGATATCGGCTGCGATGCCTACGCCACCAGCGGCCATAAATGGATGCTCGGCCCGAAAGGCACAGGTTTGCTTTATGTTCGGAAAAATATGCTCGACACGGTTCAAGCGCTCGAAGTCGGCGCGTATTCGGATAAGAGCCATGATTTGCAAACCGGCGAGCTGACGCTGCACCCGACCGCACAACGCTATGAATACGGCACCGTGAGTGCGCCGATCTTCGGTGGCCTCGGCGCGGCGATTGATTTCCTCACGACGATTGGCATGGAAAATGTGTGGACGCGAATCGCGGCGTTATCAACGGCATTTTTAAACGGCCTGCAAGAGATTCCCAACGTTGAGATTCTCTCTCCCGTCGATTCCTCAGCCCGCAGCGCGATGATCACATTTAAAATGAAAAATCTCGAAAACCTGAAAGTGCAAAGCTTTCACGCGGAGAAATACAAACAGCGCACGCGCGGCGTCGGTGAAGGCGGC
>CAYUVM010000527.1:0-3942 GCA_964447935.1 uncultured Cytophagia bacterium
CCGAATTGGCAATCACCACCGGCTCGCCGCCTTCCATGACGGCGACACATGAGTTCGTGGTTCCAAGATCAATGCCGATAATTTTACCCATGATAAATCTCTCCAACTTTCTTATTTTTAAAATGAATCCCGGAGGGCATCAACAAATGCTCGGGAAATCGCCGTCATTTTTGAAATCAGGCGTGTTATATTGCTCAGTTAAACAGATAGTAGTTTGCTTTATAAGCATTTATATGAAATACAAATGACGTGCCATTAGACATAACGCTTTGGCCAAAATATTATTTGTTGTTTATAAAAGAATTAAATCGGAAAGATGGAAGCTGAACAAGTTGGCAGGATAAGGACGTTTTTGCAGAGTATGTCAGAATTGCAGGGTGATGCTATGACTAAAATATATGATCGTTTTACGCACGATGTTTTTTAAAATCCTGCTCTGTGCGCAGCGGCATAAAAATCGCCCACAGAAGCAAATATTCAGCATGCCAATGACACGGGTATCTTTCTGTGGGCGAAAATTTTATTAGAGCTGCGAGATGGGAGGCGGTTCTTCGGTGACATCCAGCCGATCTTCGTTTTGCTTTTGGCAATCCAGGCAACGCAGGCTGCTGGGCATGGCTTCCAAGCGCGGTTCGGGGATGTCGTTGCCGCAATCCACGCATTGGCCGTAAGTGCCTTCATCAATACGTTTGAGCGATTCGTTAATATCGGCAAGCTCCTCAGTATCCATCGTCAAGAGGCCGGAGAGGTATTCACGATCTTTGTCGAGCCGCGAGGCTTCTTCAAACTCGGCGCTGCGGGAGGAAGTGGCGCTTTCGATTTCCACCTCGTGATGGGTCAACGAAGCGATGATGCGATCACGCTCTTCCATTATTTTTTTCTTAAAATATTGCAGTTTTTTCTGATCCATGGAACGGGTTTCCTCAAAATTAAAACGCGGCGGCGTGGCGCCAAGAGCACAGCGCCAGTCGGTGAATTGTGTTACGCTCTGCGCAATGCCTGCTGCACGGTGCTCTTCGCGCAAAGCATGGCAATTTAATCATTTTCTACTTTTAATGCAACAAAGAATTTATTCTCGCCGCGCAACAGCCGCAACAACACCGTATCGCCGGGTTTGTTGCCCGCGAGCATACGGTTAAATTCACGAACGCTGCGCACCGGTTCACGATTCACCTCGAGAATAAGATCGCCAACCTGCACGCCGTCTTCCTCGGCGACACTGCCTTCGGCAACCTCGGTGACAATAACGCCGGTAGCCGTATTAATATCAAATTCTTTCGCGAGTTCTGCAGTTAAATTGCTGACGTCAATTCCCAGACGATTGATCTGATCGTTGGCTGAAGTCAATCGGGGGGCCTCATCCTCATCGGGACGTTCGCCAAGCGTCACGGAGAGCGTTTTCTCGCGGCCGTCGCGAAACAGTTTGACGCCCAGGCGGGCGCCGGGCTTGTAAGTGGCAATCAAGTGCATGAGTTGATTGCTATCGGAAATTTTTTTGCCGTCCAATTCAAGGATAAAGTCGCCGTCCTTGATTCCTGCTTTCGCCGCGGGCGAGTTCGCGCTTACATCGCTCACCAGCGCGCCGGCGATGGAGGGCAAATCCAGCTCTTTTGCCATGCTTTCATTCGGCGTTTGAATATAAACGCCCATCCAGCCGCGCACGACCTTGCCGCTCACAATGAGTTGCTCCATAATTTGCCGCGCCAGGTTGATGGGAATTGCAAAGCCGATGCCGAGGTTGCCGCCGCTCCAACTGTTGGCAACGATGGCGGTGTTAATGCCGACCAATTCGCCGCGCAAATTCACCAATGCCCCGCCACTATTGCCGGGATTGATCGCCGCATCCGTTTGAATAAAATCTTCGTAATCAATATCGCCAATGCCGACTTGATTGCGGCCTTTACCGCTCACAATGCCGGCGGTTACCGAATGCTGCAATTGCAACGAGAACGGATTGCCGATCGCCAACACCCATTCGCCAACTTCGAGTTGATCGGAATTGCCCAACTTTACCACCGGCAAATTTTTTTCGTCAATTTTAATCACCGCCAAATCGGTTTTGGGATCGAAGCCAATAACTTTCGCTTTATACTCTTTGCGATCCATCAATACCGCAATATCTTCGGCCTCTTTCACAACGTGATTGTTGGTGAGAATATAGCCGTCGGGACTGATAATGACGCCGGAACCTAAACCTTCCTGCCGTTGTTCACGCTGCGGGCGGCGAAACTGCCGGCCGAACCAATCTTCATGAAAAAATTCTGAGAACGGACCGCGGCCGCGCACCACTTTGGTGCTCGATACGCTGACGACGGTTGGCATGACTTGTTTTGCCACATCCACAAAGGCTTTGCCGGTGTTAATCAGGTCAAGATGGTCTTTTAGCGCCGGTTTTTCTGCTTCGACATTGACGGTCGCTAGTGGCGTTTCGCGGGCAATGCCGGAATTGGTCCAATTAAAATTCGAAGCAATACCCAACCCCAAGATCACGCCGGCCAATAAAGTCACCGCGGTGAGTAGCCAGACTTTGCGTTTCAAGATCATGATCAACCTTCCTGTTTCAAGGAGATTTTTGATAGCAGTTCCGCTGCCATTTTTCAGGCAGACTACCTAACACTCCGATATATGCGGATGATAGAAATCTTTTTATACAATACGCACATACTGGTCGCCTTGTTGCCCATCGACGCGGACGCCGAGATTTTTTAACCGCAGCAAAGTGCCGCGCTTGGTGCCGGAGGGAATATTAACTTCCACTTTTTTGCCGTCCACCGTCGGGACATGCACGCGCGCGCCGCCCTCCAGATCGCGCTCGTTTAAATTTAAATCAAAATAAATATCTTTGCCTTGTCGCCGGAAAGATTGGTCGTGTTCAACATGCACAGTGATAACGAGATCACCGCTGCCGCCGTAACCGCTGCTTGTGCCCATGCCGGGGACGCGCATTTTGTGGCCGTTGTCGACACCGGGAGCAATACGCACGCGAATTTTTTTCCGGCTGGTTACGTTACCGGAGCCGTGGCAATGGTGACAAATACCGTTGCGCTCACGGCCCAACCCCGAACAGGTTGGGCAAATTTTGCGCTGTTTAACCGAAATGGTGCGCTCGGTTCCGGTGATTGCTTCCATAAATGTAATTGTAATTTCACCGGTCAAATCACGCGGCCCGTAAGCCGGGGCTTGATCGTTCATCATTCCATCAAAGCCAAACAAATCGCGCAAAATATCGGAGAATGCAAAACCCTGGCCAAAAGTATTGCCGTTTGGCGATTGAAAGCCACCGGGACTCCAACCATGCTGCCGCAAAACGTCAGGATCGAATTGGAACCACTCACTGCCCTTTGCTGACTGGCCGTACAGGCGGAGTTGATCGTATTTGTTGCGCTTCTGCTGATCACTCAGCACGTCATAAGCCTCGTTAATTTCTTTAAAGCGCTCTTCCGCTGCCTTATCGCCGGGGTTGGCATCCGGATGGCATTTTTTTGCCATTTGCCGGTATGCCTTTTTGATCTCCTCGGCACTGGCTTTTTCGGCTACACCTAAAATATTATAGTAATCTTTAACACGCATGTATAAAAACTCTTATATTTGTCAAAATGATCCTGCTTAAATCGAACTATTTGAAATTGCAATGATTATGCCACTCAACCCAAAGTAGATTCATTCTAATTATCAAGGCTTTAGATTAAATATTTCTTCGCTGGTTTTTTGAAATTTTGCCAGTCTGGCTTTTCATGCTAAATTGACATATAAGAAATACTTGACTTTGCGAAGGGAATTTACTATCTTTAAATTTTATTTAGTTCATTAAAATTTACCATGTTGCGAGGCGGCAGCAAAACTGATGAATTTGGAGAACGGCATTCATGAGAATCGGTATCATTACCGGGGGCGGCGATTGCCCAGGTTTGAATGCGGCGATTCGTGCGGTGGTGCGGCGCG
>CAYUVM010000528.1:0-3941 GCA_964447935.1 uncultured Cytophagia bacterium
AGTTGATAAGACGGTTGACATTTTTTAATAACAACGCTAAATAATATTTTACCTATTAAAAGTTGTTTTGTTGCGGTTTTTGTTTTATTGCAAAATTCAGGTTTATGGAAATTTTTGCTTCCCTTTTGACCGCCGGGGTTTCGCTGGCAACGCCGTTGTTATTGGCAGCTCTCGGTGAAATTATCATGGAGAAAGCCGGCGTCATCAATATCGCTTTGGAAGCATTGATGCTGGTTGCCGCATTCTTTGCGATGTACATCGCCTTCAGCACCGGTTCGCCCGTGCTGGGGCTTGCCGGCGCCGTGCTGGCAACGGTTTTGCTTGCGGCGGTTTTCGCGCTGTTGTGTGTAGGCGCACAAACGGATCAAATTATCACCGGCGCCGGATTAAATATTTTTGCGCTCGGAATCACCGGTGTTTTATTGCGCAGCTTTTTCGGCGTCACGGGCGCGACCATTACGGCGCCGACCTTTGCCAGCTTACCGTTGCCGTTGTTGTCGAAGCTACCGCTCATTGGCAGCGCGTTGTTTGCGCAAAATGGGCTGATCTATCTAACCTTTGTGCTAATCCCCTTTACGTATTTTCTGCTGACGCGGACACGGTTCGGACTGAATTTGCGCGCGGTGGGAGAAAACCCCGCTGCGGCCGATGCCGCTGGTTTGCCCGTCAAAAAATTGCGTTTTATGGCTGTGCTTATCGGCGGCGTATATTGCGGCCTCGCCGGGGCTTATCTTTCCATTGCGCAGGCGAATACTTTTATCGAAGGCATGACGGCGGGGCGGGGATTTATCGCGCTGGCGATTGTTATCTTTGCCGGCCGGCATCCGTTTGGCGCAGCGCTGGTCGCGTTGCTGTTCGGCGTGGCTTCGGCCATGCAATTTCAATTCCAGGCGTTAGGTCTGGAAATTCCGTATCAATTTTTTCTGATGCTGCCTTACATCCTCACGATTCTCTTTGCGGCGACCTTTCGCACCCGCATGTCGGCACCGGCCGCAATGGCAAAAGCTTATTTTCGGGAAGGATAAAATGAATATATTACTGTCCTGCGTCTTTTGATCGGTTCATTGCCGAACTCCGGCACGGGCGCCGAATGAAAGGCGAGAAATAACCGATGCCGACAACAAATAAACATACGGCATCGCCGGAAAACGAAAGCGCTCCGAACCTTGCGGCGCGGTGACAATGAGTAGATAAATGATCGGCGCCAATAGCACACTCAACGACAAATAGTTTTTCTCTTTGATTAATTTAAAAAACATAAATAAGATTAAAATGTAATGCGCCAACAGCCAGCCGAGATTCAGCAAGCATAAAAGCAGATAGCTGCGGTCGATTTCATGCAGTAGTTTTTCCAACGCTGGTTTTACCCTACCAGTGACAAACAATGCCCGCAATCCCAGCAGTGGCCGTTCCTGCCCGCGAAAATGATAAATATCGCGCACGCTGGCGTCGAGCAGGCTCGGAATGATGCCGGTGAGATGAATGCGCAGATAGAGTAGGGGAGAGGCCATTATTTTTTCAAGCGCCAATTTTTGATAAACCCGCGCCTGTTGCGGATCGTTGATTTGGTAGCCGTAGGTTTTGCCATGATATTCGAGTTTTAATTTTTCCGTCGAGATTCCCTGCACCAACAGTAGGCTATCGGCTTCCGCCTCCAGTTGGCGTTCGGCCATGGCAAAAGGGATTCCGTCTTGTGCCGCTTTTAAATGGGCCACGTTCATCAGCAATAAATTATTACCCTGTATCGAAGTCAAATTAGGGACGCCGAACGTGATTTTGTTGCGAATCAACCACGGGGTGAGAGTAAATATAAAAACTAAAGCGTAAAGCGTGGCGTTTTTGATGCGGTTTGACCAGTTTAGTGAAGTGGAACATAATAAAATGAGCACCACAACTGCCGAATAATACAAACCCACCGGGCGGCAGAGTGCGGCCAAGCCGAACAGCAGCGCGGTAAAGGCCAAATTCTGGAAAGAGTTTTGTTGAATGTATTTTACTAAAAAAAAATTGGCGAGCAGAAATAAAAAAGTGAACAACGATTCCGTCAGGATGCTGAAAGTGTGGACGAGTGCCGAGGGATCGAGGGCGAAGCAAATTCCGGCAATGAATCCGGCGCGCCGGCTCAATAAGCTTTCGCCCATTTTAAACACCAGCACAGCGGCAAGTGAATTGATGATTCCCTGCGCCACGGGAACAATCCATAAACTGCCACGCGCGATCGACAACAGCATGGCAAGAAAAAACGGATAAACCGGCGTAATAACGTTGTCGGGAATCAATGGCGGCCGCTCGCAACGCGAAAAAACGCCGTCATGGCGCAGATTCTCTGCGAGTCGATAATAGCCGATGGAGTCGGGATCGGAGATAATGCGTTCGGCCTCGGTGACGACGACGAGACCGAAAATAATTTTGATGAAAGCGGAGAGTAGAAAGATGATAATGGCGGGATGCCGAAAAAAAGTTAACCAGCCGCGTCGTTGTGACATTAGTCATTTCCTTCGATTGCCCTATTTAAAAAAACAAAAGGCCGGAAAACCCTTCCGGCCTTTTATGTTTTACCAATGACGTTTTATTCCGACTTCATGCCGTCACTCATGCGGCCTTCCAATTCGTTCGCCAACGCCCCGGCGTCATAAAGCTTGCGCAGGGCCTCAATCATTCCGGCGCTGTGCACGGCGACACAGCGATTGTTTTCTTCATTATAAACAAAGCGGCCCACGAGACTTTCGATATTGCCGTCAAAAACCAAACCAACCAACTCGGCATTTTTGTTGATGACCGGCGAGCCGGAGTTGCCGCCAATAATGTCATTCGTCGTCACAAAGTTCAGCGCCGTCGTCAGATCAAGTCTACCCTGGCGTTCTGTAAAGCGCGGCGGCACATGAAAAGGTTGCTGCAGATCAAAGCTGTAATAACGATCATACAGGCCATAAAACGTGGTTTTGGACGGCGCTTTGGTGCCGTTCATGGCGTAGCCTTTCACCGCACCATAAGACAGGCGCAAAGTGAAAGTCGCATCAGGATACGTCGATTTGCCGTACACCGCAAAACGCGCTTTGCCGATTTTTTCGCTGGCCGGTGTAATCACACTCTCGACATTATCTTCCAGCCATTTGCGCATTTCGCGCGCCAGCGGATCAAGCTTGCGCGCCAACACCATCATCGGGTCGGTCGAGGCTGCCACCGCCGCTTCACCGCCTTCAACCAAAGATTTACGGAAAGCCGGATCGCCCATCTTGGTGGTACTCATCAAGCCCTTGACCACTTCAACCGGCGCACGGCCATTCAAAACCGTTTTGATAAACGGATCATTGGGGCCGAGTTCTTCCAGCGACTCTTGTAAACCATCCACCAGCATCATCTCTTCGAGCTGCGGATAAACCGGCGCGGGGGAGAATAACCGAAATTTTAGCGATCCCATTTGCGCTTCATGAAAGCCTTCCAAGCGTTGTGCATCCGGCTTTTTCACTTCAGCAACGAGCTGGGTGATCGTCAACGCATATCCCGCCATGCTCGAACCGCGCAGCGAGCGATAACGCATGGGTTTAAGCATTTCGAGTTGCTTCTGCTGCGCTTTGGCAATCATGTCCCAGGCCGCGCCGTATTCTTTTTTCCATTCCGGTTTGCTGGCGATTTGCGCGCGGAATTCACTCTCGTCTTTTTGTTTTTTGGCGAAAATGTTTTTATCCAGCAACCCGTTGTATTCGCCGGTAATGGCTTTGAGTGAATTTTCGATGCCAAAAATTTGCCCCGCTGCTTGCCGGGTTTGTTCTGCACCCAAGGCGGAATATTGGCGCAACAGTTCCAAGCGGCGTTTCAGCGATTTGAGGCGATACGGATAGCTTACATCGCGTTGCAGCTCAAGCATCGCCACGGTGTGCTGCCGGATGGTTTGATGGGCGCGCCCCACGCGCACGCCCGATTCCTCCAGGAGGACGAGG
>CAYUVM010000529.1:0-3941 GCA_964447935.1 uncultured Cytophagia bacterium
GTAGGTATCATTTTGGCCGCTAATTCCCGCATCTTCGCCGTCGAATAAAATGATATCAACGCCGACCGGCGGCGGCGAACTTTTCAGGGTTTTGGCGATCTCCAACAGCACCGCCACGCCGGAAGCGCCATCATTCGCGCCGAGAATCGGCTGGCGGCGCTTGCTGGTGTCCGGATCTTCGCTCGCCCACGGGCGGGAATCCCAATGCGCGCAGAGCAAAATTCGCTGAGTCGCCTTCAAATCAAAACTCGCAATGATGTTCGTCAGCTTAACTGTTTTTTGCATGCCGGAGAGATATTCGTCGAATCGCTGTTCCGCCACCTGATCGGCATATTTCTTTAATTCTTCAACAAGAAAAACCCGGCAGGAATCATGCGCCGGAGTGTCCGGAACGCGTGGGCCGAAGTTGCATTGTTGGACGAGTAAATTGTAAGCACTCTGGCCGTTGAAGGGAAGAATAGTCAAAGCCTGAGGTTTTTTCGCGCAAGCGGGGAGAGATAGCAATAACACCAAGCATACGCGCGGATTAAAAATTAAATTTCCACAACGCCAATCAACCATCATTCCTTCACTCCATTTTGCCAGACGGCGGTCTGGGCTACGTTACTCGCCGCGAATCGAAATATTAATGTCGATGCCAAGTTCTTTGATGTTCGTCGTACCGGTTAGCTTGCTCTCGGTTTTGCCGATTTCAAAATGCGCGCCACCGCGCACGCGGTTGCTGAACGAATACGTCATCCGTGGGCTGAATGACCAGCGTTTCGTGCTGTTGGCGCTGATGTCATCCGCGGCGCCGCGCCGCAAACCGGACTCGCTGGCGCTTTTGAGGAACGTCGCCGAGAAATCCACCGAGTTGCGCAATTCCTTGTTCTTCAAAAATGGCAGCGGAATTTTAAAACCCGATTGTTTGGAGTACGTTGCGGTAAACGACATTTCATTCGTGCGCGAAATCGACGAGCTTTGGAAAAATAACGAGTCGCGCGCGGCATCATAATTGTAGGTTGGCCGGTCGCCGGAGGTTTTGCTGTATTGAAACGTCACCACCATGCCATTTTTCAGCGTCGAATTGACTTTAATCAATGGACGAAAATTGAAGTTAAAATCTTCACCGGTAATGCGGTCCGGGGCGCCGTTCCACGTCGAAGATTTCTTGCCGCCGAAACCATGTTCTACGCTCAGGTTCGTCGCAAACTTGCCAAACAACTTAAACTTCTCCAAACCGCTCCAACGCACCGACCATTCTGGAAAGGGAATGTCCACTTCCGGAATAAATGACAACCCCAACTCCGAAGAGCGCAGCCATGAATCCGAAGTGGTGCCGGTGATGGTTGTGCTCTCATTGCGGCTTTCATCGTGATCAAAGCGAACCGTAATATTAAAATTCCGGCTGATATCAAAACCCGAACTGGCCGAATAATTATCACGGCGCGAAAACGTCGAAGGCGTGGTCTGCACGCCGGTGACCTGGCCGAGGCCGGCGTTGCGCGTAAATCCAAGTTGATAGCGTAAATTTGGCCGCCCCGTCTGCAGCGCGTAATCGGAATAACTGTCGTTGCGGCTGAAATTCACGCTAACATCTTTGAATTTGGTAAAAACGCTGAAAAGCTGCAACGGTGAAATACCGCGCCGAGGTTTGTCTTCTTTATCCTCTTGCTTTTTGTCGTCTTTGTCTTTAGGACCAGGGCGGTTTTCCTCATCAGGACGTTCTTCCTCACCGGGCGGACGACGTGAACGCTCACGTTGTTCGCCATCGTCATCATCGTCATCGGGATTATCATCGCCCGGCGATTGCTGGCCCGGGGGTAGTCGCGGGGCCGTCCGTTGTTTACGATCCGGCGTGGTGCTGCCCGGCGGCGCTTCTTTGCGCTGAAAAATTTTAAACATGTCGCCCAGCCGCAACGTCGAGCTGGCCGTCAGGGTCGCGCTCGTGCCGGCGCTGCGGCCGACTTCGCCCTGCTGGATATTATTACCGTACCGGTAATTGCTGGTGTAGCTCACATTCGGATTAAACCACTGAAACAGATTCGGCGAATACCGAACGCCGGCGGATTGCGATAAACTCACCACTTCGTGATCACCGGAAAGCAGCGCGGTCAAACCTTGCTTCGGGGCGACAGGGAACGGCAAAACCCCGCCCTTCTCCAGTGAATCACGGTAGGCGCGGCCGCGCGACAGAAGATCGCTGGTGAATCCGCGGGAAAAATCAAAGCTGATATTTTCCACTAATTTTAATGCCGTGCGAAAGTTGGTTACCGCCGAATAGGCCGAGGAGTTGGTGCGCACACCGGCGCGGCTGCCCACCAAACGCGTTTCGGATTTATCATCACTTTTGGTCGCCTGCAACGTGGCGCTAAAATTCTGCGGCGTATAATAAAGCTTGGTATTGGTCAGTTTACCCAACAGCGGCGCCTTGCCAAACCATTTAAACGGTTCCACGTAGTTTTTCGCGCCAAAATTCAAACTATAGCCGACATCGCCAGACCACGATTCGCGCCGGGCGAATTTAATTTGCGAGCTTTGGGCGTTGCTTTTGGTGTAACTCAAACTGCTGGTAATATTGTCCAATGTATTTTTAATGAAAAAATTCTGCGACCGCGAGCGCCGCCGCGCCGACACGTTAAAACCGAATTGATCATTCAACGCCTTGATTTTCGTCAGCGTCGTATCGGGCAAATCCGGCGTTACCAAAATATCCGTGCCCGGAATGTATTTCGGCTGTGCATCGGATTTGGAATAATTCATGCTAATCGGAATTGACAGTCCCAACCCTTCGGGCAGCAATTTATCGAACGTCATCCCGCCGCCCACCGTAATATTGGTGCGATTATCCCCGCCGCCAAAACGCTGCGAGACGTTGTGAAAATCCGCATCCTGGCGGTTGACCTCGCCATTGACCGTGATGAAATCGGCCAACTTGAGATCGCCGCGCAAACGCAACGCAATGCCCTTGTCTTTTTTCACTTCCACCACGCGCAACTCGTCCATCCAAATTTCGCCCCAGAAATTTTTGCTGGCGTCAAGGTTTTTGATGCCGGCCACCATCGTACGCACGTTCGTCAATGATGGATTGCCGCGCACCCGCAACTCCCGGGTCGCGTCAATTCGTTTGCGGCGATAACGCAACACATCTCTTTCGTAACCGGTTACGGCGCTGTCGGCAGGCAGAATTTCTTTTAAGCCCGCCAATTCGATGAGATCAATATCCATATTGTTTTTCTGATCCCATCCCACAAAAACCTTCTCGCGAAACTCATAAAAATTACTCGTGTCCGCGCCAAAGCGAATAAAAAACTCAATACTTTCCAGCGGCGCACCGCCGGCCCGGCGCAAATCCTGCTTGCCATAAACAAACATCTTCAACCGGTTATAATTGACCAAATTCATCGGTTGAAAGAACGTTTTCTGCGCCACGGCGATTTCATTCGGCCGCAAACCGCTGCCTTCATTTTTGACGCGCAAGGTCTGCGATTGCTCCTTCGAGCGCAAAAACGTAATGCGGTCGACTTCACCCTGTACTCCCGGCGGCGATTCATACTCGCCGGGATTTTCTTCGTTATTCACCACGGTCACTTCAAACCGTTGATCTTGAATCGCGTCTTTGAAATTCGTTTCGGTCTTAATGATGCCGACTTCTTTCCACTCGTTGCCGACCAGGCTGATATCCGCCAAACTGAGAAAGGCGCCGCGCACGTCATCGACGCTATCAACCCAAACGCGCACATATTCGATGCGGCTAAAATCAGTGGCCGTCAAATTGCGTGTGCCGTCACTTTTAATGCCGTCCGACAATGGAATGCGATACAGCTTCCAGCCGCTTAACCGGCCGCCTTTAAAGTAACGATCACGGACCGCGACATTGGCAGTGTCAATGGAAAACGTATAAGAGATATAATTATTTGCCAAATCGAGGCCGCCATTGGCATTGATATCTTCCGTATCCG
>CAYUVM010000530.1:0-3933 GCA_964447935.1 uncultured Cytophagia bacterium
GATTATTTCGTTAATTTAAAAAAAACGTTTTTAAAATAAGCGAACGAAGAGTTTATAGTTCTCCGGCAACAGATCAGTTTGAATCGCTTTGATCTCCAAAACGATTTTATCATCGATAATGAAATCGGGCACCAATTTAGCGATTTCAACGCCGCGATAATGCAAACTGAGTCGAGGCTTGCTCAAAAATGATAGCCTCTCTTTTTCAAAACGCATCTTCAAGCCTTGATGATAAGTGAACTCATCATAGCCGGGGCCGAGGTCACGAAAAAAATCAAAAACGCACCCAATGATTTGGCGGCTCAGATCTTTATAAATAATCTCCATTTTTTGTTCCCTCCTTAAAAACAGATGATTTTAAAAGATTTTTTTCGTTGCGGTTCCCTTTTCGGTGCAAGTTTTATTTTGTTAATTCCCCATACATCTCCGGTCTTCTGTCCCGAAAAAATTGCCAGACGTTGCGCACTTCGCGAATCATGTCCAAATCCAAATCCGCAACAATCACTTCGTCTTTATCGCGGCTACCCTCAACTAAAATCTTGCCGCGCGGGTTGCAGAAGTAGCTGGTGCCATAAAACTCGCCGATATTCCACGGCTTTTCGGTGCCGACGCGATTGATCGCGCCGACATAATATTGATTTGCCACCGCATGCGCCGGTTGCTCGAGCTTCCACAAATATTCGGAGAGGCCGGCGACGGTGGCGGAAGGGTTGAAAACGATTTCGGCGCCGTTGAGACCGAGCGCGCGCGCGCCTTCGGGGAAGTGACGGTCGTAGCAGATGTAAACGCCGATGCGGCCAAACGTCGTTTCAAAAACCGGATAGCCGAGATTGCCGGGCTTGAAATAAAATTTTTCCCAGAAGCCGGGATGGCAATGGGGAATGTGGGTCTTGCGGTATTTGCCGAGATACTCGCCGGTTTCGCTGATCACCGCGGCGGTGTTGTAAAATACGCCGGTCATGTCTTCTTCGTAAATCGGCACGACGATGACCATGCCGTGTTGGCGCGCGATTTTTTGCATCAATTTGACTGTCGGGCCGTCGGGAATGCGCTCGGCGGTGTTGTACCATTTGACTTGTTCTTCGGCGCAAAAATACGGACCGTAAAAAATTTCCTGCAAGCAGAGCACTTGCACGCCTTTGCCGGCGGCCTGCTCGATGAGCGCGACGTGCTTGTCGATCATTGCCGATTTGATTTTGTCGAGGGGAGAATCCGCGGGCGCTGCTGATGAGGCTTGAATCAAACCTCCACGTACGATGCGAGCCATGTTTGACCTCTTGCAATTGGAGTGAAATTCTGCGACCAAAAAGGAAACAGCAACGCGTCTGGTTGCGGCGTTGCTGTTCGAGCCGATGATGATTTATAATTGCAAAACCAAGCGCTGGGAAAATAACTTCTTGTAGTTTAAAAAAAAACGGCGGAATGTCAATAGAAAATTAAGCGGGAAAAACCGGGGTTTCGCGCAGAAAGAGCACGGACTAAAATTTATAACCAATATTAAAATTTGCCAGCAAGCTATGACGACTGCCGCTCATAATGGTTAATTCAACCGGCCCAATGATCGTGGGCGTGCCGAGGGTGAGTCCGGCGCCAGTGATGAAGCGCCGCCGGTTGTAGCGAATTTGCCATTGTTCGAAAGTATTGCCGATATTCCAACGCCATAACACGAAGCGATGCGGCATGATTTCATATTGCAAACCAAGCTGCACAGCTTGCAGACTTCTTCCGGCGACTTCTTGCGGCCGCAATCCCACAAAGGAATCGACGCCGCCGAGAAAGAATTGATAGTTTAGCGGTAAGCCGGATTTATGCGCGCTGCCGAGTTGCAAACGCGTTAAGATTGAAAGCCGCGTTTGTAGGGGAAAAAATCCGCGCCAATCCGCATAATGCTGCACGAATGAAATATCGCCGCCCAATTTTTTATATCCGGCTTCGCTTTTGATGAAAAGGAAATGGCCGCGACTCGGAAACACCGCACGGTCCAGCGTGTCGATCCACAATAAGCCCAAGAGTGAAGTGAAAGATTCCTTGACGGTTTGAAAAGCCGGCGGCGCGACCTCCGGAGAAAAATAGTCGAGTTCTCTTTTCACGCCAAGGCCCGCGACCATGTTGTTGGAAAAGATCGAACCCAAAAACGTTTCGAGAAAAATCGACCTTAGACGCAAACTGGCGATGCGCCGCCTCTGTTGATAAATTTCCAATGTGTTTCTGGAATAATTGCCGCGCGCCCGCAAACCGAGGCGCGGACTAAGCCCGAGATGAAGAGAATATTGGCCGTCAATTTGAAGCTGATCGCCCAGGCGCAAATCAAAGAGTAAAATCGAGCCGTGTTCGGCGCGGTTGCGGAAAGTCGTGTTGAGCAGCAACGCAGCTTTGGAACTGCTGTCGTAACGCAAGCTAAAACGAAAGGCATCAGCATTTCGCTCGACCACATCGATGGTCAATTTGGTTCCGCCGGCCTGCGGTTCCAAACGATAGGTGACCCGTTCAAAAAATTGCGAGCTATAAATTCGCGCTATTGCTTTCTCAATTTCCTCGGCCGTGACCCAGATGGGCAAAACCAAATCCAACTCGGAAAGCACGAGACGGCGTGACACGTCGCGCAGACCGGTAATCGCGAGATCTTGAATGCGCAATGAATCAATGCGCGGAATTTTGTAGTTGCGCCGGGAAGGCGACATTTTTTTCGATGAGTCCGCCAGCGCGCGTAATTGCGGCAACAGCCGCCGTGCCGCCATTTCGCCGCGTTTGATCAACGTATCCCCCCGATCAAAACTAACGGCCGTTAGTCCGGAAAGCTCCGGCGCGATGAGAATATCGCAGTGTCGGCGCTGCGCGGCATTTATTTCGGCGGCGCGATAACTGCTGATTTGATCGATGATATTAAAAAAAGAATTGAGATTTTCGCCGGTGGAGAGCGGCGCGCCGACGTCAACGCCGATGACAATGTCGGCGCCGAGACGGCGAACATCTTCGGCGGGAAGATTCCGAATCAACCCGCCATCCACCAACAAACGATTAGCAAGTTTGACCGGCGTAAAAACGGTGGGAATGGCGATGCTCGCACGGATCGCCTCCGGCAGGAAGCCGTGATCCAGCAGCACGGCTTCGCCAGTTTCAAGATCGGTGGCGACACAAGCGAACGGAATCGGCAGGTCTCTGAAATCGGTGAGGTGATGCACCGACCACGTGAGGCGGGAAAGCAGCGCGCTGATTTTTTGTCCGGCCACCAAACCGCCGGGCAGTTGCACGTTGCCCCGGCGTATGGGAAAGGTTGCAAAGTAACGTGCATCCCACAGCTTTTCTTCCATCGGCAGATCGCGCCGGGTGGCGGCATCGTTGAATAATTGCGGCCAATCTTTGCGCCGCGCCAATGCGGTGAGCGAATCGGTGGTGTAGCCGATGGCATAAAGTCCGCCGATCACGCTCCCCATGCTGGTGCCCGTTATGTAATCAATCGGCAGGCCGATTTCTTCCAAAACTTTCAGCACCCCGATGTGCGCAAATCCCTTCGCGCCACCGCCACTCAAGGCTAATCCGATACGCGGACGCGGCGGTATTTCCTGCGTCAGCGCCGCCGACATGCCAACGCAGGTGAACAGCAAAATAAATTTTCGAACGCAAACTTCAGGCATTGCCGCCTAATCATCTAAGAAGAAACAGCATGAACGCGAAGATTTTAGCACCTTGAAAATTAAAATTGTAAATTTACAATTTTAATTTTCAAGGTTGGGGACGCGACGAGGTCTCCATGCCGCTATTTCGCCTTGCCCTGATTCGCGACGGCCTCCATGGCTTTCTTCACACTTGCGGGATCGCCGAGATAATAATTGCGTAGAGGCTTGAGATGATCATCCAATTCATACACCAGCGGCATACCGGTTGGGATATTCATTCCGACGATGGCGACGTCAGAAATGGTGTCGAGATAAT
>CAYUVM010000531.1:0-3927 GCA_964447935.1 uncultured Cytophagia bacterium
TCAATGCCATCGAAGTTTTTTTCACTTCGTTTGCGGTCAATGCTTTGCAAGTCAATAGCGGACAGGCGACGTCGATTGGCGCTTTTTTCGCGCTGAGCATTATTTTATTTGCCGTGCCGGGCGGTTGGTTGGGCGCCCAATTGGGCCGCCGGCGCGTAATTCAATTTGCGATTGTAACGTTTGCGTTGTTGCTCATTTGTGGTCATTTTGTACACACCGTGGCGCAAGCCCGGCTATTGCTCGCCGCTTCCGGCATCGCGTGGGCGGTGATCGTGGTGAATTCATTGCCGATGGTCGTGGATTGCGCGCCGCCCGCACGCGTCGGCGCGTATGCGGGTTTGTACTATCTGGCCTCGCAATCTTCCGCCATTGTCGGGCCGATTCTGGCCGGCAAAATCATCGCGCTTTTTAATAATGATTATCGTGTTATCTTTCTGTACGGCGCCATTGGTCTCGGCATCGCGTTTGCCTTCATGCTCGGCGTGCGCCGTGGCGAGGCGATAAGATCGTGACAAAGAAAAATCTGCAACTTAAAATTTATGCACTTTTTAAACACGGAGTCACGGAGTTGATGGAGAAAAATTTTTAAAAATATATTATTTTCCGTACTTTCTCTGTATGCTCGGCGGCGCCGTGTTAAATTTGATTCTGACGCGACAAAAACCTTTCAGGATTTACTCGGAACTTTCCTGTTTTAACAAAAACATTATTGGAGCACATTGCATAGCATGAGGAAAAAACTTTTCACCTTCAGTCTTGTTTTAGTTTTACCGCTTTCAGGCCTCAGCCAAAACCCGCCGCGGCAACGCGCATTTTTTCAACAAGGTGTGCGGTATGAAATCGAAGCGACTTTTGATACGACGGCTAAAATGCTGGCCGGCAATCTGAACTTAACGTACAAAAACAATTCGCCGGACACGCTCAGACGGATTTATTTGCAAGTGCCGGCCAACGCTTTTTTTGACGAGGAGAACACCGCGATGCGCGAGATGCGGCGCTTCCGCAGCGACAATATTCGCATCATTCACGCGGGCGATTATCCGCTGACGATTCAAAGCTTGCAGTTTCACGCCATCGGCAGCGAAACCGAATTTCCATTGCGCGCATTTGATTTTCATGACACGCTTTTAGATTTGCCGCTGCCGAAAAATTTATTACCCGGCGATTCGCTGTTGCTGGGTCTCGGTTTTACGCAGGATTACAAAAATGCCTTTGGCCCTCCGGCCGCGGAGACACGCCGTGAAAATCGCCGAAACCGGGCGCAGCCAGCCGCGACGCCGCAGATCGATTTCATCCACTGGTTCCCACGCGTCGTGGTTTATGATCGCAACGGCTGGAACGCCGAGCCGTTTCATTTTTTAATGGAAGCGCAAAGCGTGTATGCCGAATTCGCCACGATTGAGGCGACCATTACCGTCCCCGGAAATTATATCATCGTCGGATCGGGCGAAATTGTTGCCGGCGATCCGGGCTGGGAGGCTGTCACCATCGACACCACCGTGCACGGCAAAAATTTTCTAGCCTGGCAGGATTCGGTGCGGCAGGTTTTACAAAAAGCCGGGCCGCGGCAAGTCCGCTTCCACGCGGCGCCGGCGCAAAATTTTATTTGGAGCCTGTCGCCGGAATTTGTCCGGACAACGTTTGTGGCGCCATTTCCAGTCAACGTTTTTGGCCGTGGGGAAGCGCACCGCTATTTTGTCCAGGAAATTTGGAAAAATTTCACCGAAGTTCTACATTATATTCAAAGCTATACCGGAGCCTATCCCTTTCCGCAACTTCATATCGTCATGTCGGCGCAGCGCGAAACCAATCAGCCGCCGATGATGCTGATGAGCGATGCAGATATTTTTGAATTAAACTTTGCGTTCAGCCGGCTGTATTTCCCGGGCATCGTCGGCAGCAACGGCGTGCGCGAAAGCTGGCTGGCAAACGGACTGGCATTGTTTTTTGCGAAAAATTTTTCGGAGCGCAAACACGGCCAGCTCGGTTATAATGCCGACAGCGCACGGAAAGAGATGGGCTTGTTTGCCAAGCTTTATCCCCTGCCCTCCATGAATGAAATGCTGCGCAATTTTAGCCGTCTGTATATGACTTCCGGCCAAAACGAGCCAATCGCCAACTCGATTCATCAATACAAAGATCCGCCCGGCATGTTTTTTAACTCGTACATGAAAGCGGATTTGTTTTACGAAATGCTGCGTTACGTCATCGGCGATTCCGCCTTCACGGCAAGCTTGCAGCGCTATTATGCCGAATGGAAATTTAAACAGGCGGGCGAAGCCGATTTCAAAGCAATTTGTGAACAAACGAGCACACAAGATTTGAGTTGGTTTTTTAATCAATGGCTGCATCAAACGCCGACCGTCGATTATCAAAAAGGCGCGATTGTGAAGACGCAGCGCGGCGACGGCACCTGGGTGACGGAAGTTGAAATCAAACGCAAAGGCGACGGCGTCATGCCCGTGGAGGTTGAACTGGAGCGCGGCGATGGACGCATGGAAACCAAACGCTGGGACGGGAAAAATGCATCCGGCAAAGTTGTTTTTGAAACGGCGGAGAAACCCGGGCGCGTCGTCGTCGATCCCCATGATCAAATCATGGACACCAATCTGCTCAACAACGGCCGGCGACGGCTCGCCTTCAAACCCGATCTGCCGTTCATGCGTTACGTGTTCATGCCCGGCGACGCGTATGTGGTGCTGTGGCGGCCGGATCTCAGCAACAACGATATTGATGGCTGGCGCCTCGGCGTGAAAACCAAAACCAGTTATCGCGCGTTTTATAACAATCTGGCGTTCGATCTCAATTACGGCCTGCGCTCGCAGGAAATTGACGGAACCATTGGCTACAGCCATCCGTTGCGCCGGAGCCATTTGCGCAATCGCTATGTTTTGCTGGCGCGCAAAAATGAAGGGCGATTCGAAGCCGATGCGCGCTTGCAATTTGAGGGGTTGCGCAGCTTGACCTCGACGGCGAGCGCTGCATGGCAAATCGGTTTAAATTACTCGCGTTTGCTCGAGGGGGCTTACACTTTTCGCATCACCGCGAATGACACGGGGAAAGTAACGACGCAGGAATGGGACCGGCAAAAAATTTTATTGGCGTATTGGCAAGCCGAGGGGCGTTTCGCCCGCGGCCGTTTTGGCGGCGAAACGCAATGGCGGCTGGAAAGCGCGTTGCCGGCCAGTGCATCATCTTTTACCAAACTCAGCGGCAAGGTGGCGACGCGTTTTCGCCTGCCCGGTTGGCAAACGCGGCTGCAGGTGAATCTCGGCACTTCGTTCGGGCCGGATCGCTTGCCGTTGCAGGATATGTTTCACGGCGAGGGGGCCGACGCACGGGCGCGATTTCGCAACGATCAATTAAAAACGGTGGGCGATTGGATCGGCAGCACCCATCGCCTTGTCGAAGGCGGCGGCAATTTGCGCGGCTACACCGGTACGCCCTTGCTGGCGGAAAAATATGCGAGCTGCAATTTTGAGCTGGAGCCGAATTTCAATATTCTGGGTTTTTCCCCATTTGCGTTTTATGATCGCGGCGCGCTTTGGCCGACCCGCACAGCCGGTTCGCGCACGCGGGCGAACGCCGGCGCCGCGCTGAGTTTCGGCGGTTCGCAGACGCGTTTGTTCGGGGTCAGCCTGTTCTCCCAGTTTTCGGCGCGCCTGTATTTTCCGCTCTGGTTAAGCCATCCGCTGCCCGGCGAAGCGAAACAACAAGGGCGCTGGTATTTTGCGCTGGGCAAGGCGCTTTGAAGCGATTTCAAACTTGACTCCAATTGAAAACTTTTTTATATTGTGAGCATCCAATAGGAAAGAAATCATGTCCACAATGACTGCACCAGCGACTTACCCGCGCCGTTCTTACCCGGAAGGTTATCTTCCAGAATCGGATGGGAAACCCATGGCGGAAACCGATGATCATCGTGAT
>CAYUVM010000532.1:0-3915 GCA_964447935.1 uncultured Cytophagia bacterium
AATGCCTGATTCAATTAGACGGCTTCATCGTCTATGCGCGTTCGATGTCTGTTGAAATTAAAGAAGAAGCTTTTCGGCGCGGTTTGATTCCTTATATTCCCGTGCAACCTCAGAATGATTGAAATCATGCACAAAATGAAATTTCTTCCACTTGGTAAAACGGCTGCTGGGCTTTTGCTCTTTGTGTTATTGCACGAATTGGCTTTTGCCCAGCCTGAAACGATTTACATGTCTGTGCGCAGTTCGCGGCAAACGCGGTTAAACGCGAGCGATAATCCCACGATTGGTTTGTTCCTGAGCCGCGACGGCGGCGCTTCCTGGGAACACAAAGGTTGGCGCGATCAGATCAAAGTTTTTTATACCGAAGCCGGTGCCGATGGAACACTCTGGTCGGCCTGTGGCAACGGCGTTCTACGCTCGACGGATAGCGGCGTGACTTGGAAGATTACCACGGACTGGGAGGTGACCGAAGTGCTTAAAGTGAAAGTCGATCCGCGCGACCCACAGGTCGTTTATGCGGCGACGGCTTATGGCATTTTCAAAACCTCTGACAACGGGAAAAGCTGGCAAGCGAAGAACAGAGGTTTAGACAACACGTTTGTGTCCGACCTGGTGATTGATCGCGCCAACACGGCGCGTCTACTTGCTGCCACGGAAGGCGGAATTTATATCAGCACGCATAAAGGCGAGAGTTGGGCGCCGGCGGCGTTGCACGGAAAAGGCGTTCGCACGATCGTGCAAGATCCGCTGCGGGCGAAAAGATTTTGGGCCGGCACGGAAGATGACGGCGTGTTTTTTTCCGACAAAAAAGGTGAGCGCTGGCAACCGGCCAATCACAGCGCTCCGCTCACCACGGTTTATGCGATTGCCATCGATCCTAAAAATTCAAACTTAATTCTTCTCGGAACCCACGAGGGGGGCGTGTATCGTTCGACGGACGGCGGCAAAAGTTGGAAACCGCGCAATAACGGCCTGCAGAACACCGTTGTTCATGCGCTGGCGATTCTACCGTCAAACGCACAAATCATTTTTGCCGGAACAATTAACGGCGGATTGTATCGCAGTGTAAATGGCGGTGAAACTTGGGAATTTAACAGCCAACCGAATGGGCAAGTGTGGGGCCTCTCGATCAAGTAAGGCGCTGCAAGGAAATAAACTTTACTCTTGTCATTCCGAACGGAGCGAAATGGAGTTGGCTTGCTCTTTAAAATGACTTGGGCGAACAATCGGCAGCCAGCGGAGCGGTGATGGAATCTGTTGCCAAAGTAACCTCCGGCTGGGTGGCGTTAATTTTTTGGGGAGGAATCTTGCTCATCGCGCGCTCGGTTAACGCGGTGATCGTGAGCGAAGGGTTGACGCCCGGATTGGCGGAGATCATCGAACCGTCGCAAACGTACATATTCTCATAGCCAAACACGCGATTATCTTTGTCGATCACGCCTTCGGACCGATCTTTTCCCATCACCGCACCGCCTAAAATGTGCGCCGTCGTTGGGATACCCAACAAAGTTTCGGTTGCCAATGCCGTGGGTTTGCCATCGACGATTTGGGCATAATGTTCGGCCAATGATTTGGCCTCGGGAATAAACGCCGTGGGCACCTCGCCGGTGTCCATTTCGGATTTCATGCCCCAGCGACCGCGCGAGAACCGCAGCGTGCTATCGAGGGTTTGCATGAAAAGTAAAATCTGCGTCCGCTTCGACCAATCGTCAACAAAATAGGTTTTCAAATTTTGCCCAGGGTAGTTCAGAAAATCGAAAATAACTTTTGCCGCTCGACTTAAGGCGTTTTTACCGTGCACCAGCGGCGACATGAAAATCCGCCAGAAGCCCGACCCCGCCGAATAACGCACCGGTTCCAGATGGCTGTTTTCATCCGTGTGCAAAATGGAGCCGATAGCAATGCCTTCCGAAAAATTTTTTTGATGATCAAAGGTCGTGACGCCAATCAAGCTTTCGGAGTTGGTGCGGATTCTGGCGCCGATCTGGCCGGAAAGATTGGGCAAAGACGACTCGCGTAATTTCAAGAGCAAGTTCACCGTTCCCAAAACGCCGGCGGCAAATACAACCCCGCGGCTGCTCCATTCCCCCTTTTTCTGATACACTGCCGTCGAGGATTTCCATTTGACCCGGTAACCCGCCGCATTGGCAAAAGGCACGACATCGTAAACTTCGGATTCCGCCTGAATTTGGGCGCCATGGCGTTGCGCAAAATATAAATAATTTTTATCGAGAGTATTTTTGGAATTGTGGCGGCAACCCAACATGCAACCGCCGCAATAAATGCAGCCGGTGCGAGCCGGCCCGGCGCCGTTGAAATACGGATCCTGGACGGTAACGCCGGGTTGGCCAAAATAAACGGCGACGTTGGTCGGCGCAAAGTATTTTTCTTTGCCAAGGCTTTGCGCCAATTGTTGCAGCGCCACATCGCCGATTTCCAAACGCGGATTGGGCGCGGCGCCCAACATGCGGAGGGCAATTTGATAAAACGGCTTTAATTCGGTTTCCCAATCCGCCAAATGCGCCCAGGTCTCGGCGCTAAAAAATTTCGCTTTCGGCTCGGGCAGCGTATTGGCATAAACCAGCGAACCCCCGCCAACCCCGACGCCGGATAAAATGGCGACATGGCGAAACACCGTCAGCTTGAATAATCCAAAAAAGCGGAGCGCCGGCAACCACAACCATTTTTTCAAATGCCAGTTGGTTGGCGGAAAATCTTTGGCAGTCAACCATTTGCCTTTTTCCAGAACGAGAACTTTATAGCCCTTTTCCGCCAGCCGCAGCGCTGCAACCGAGCCGCCAAAACCCGAACCAATGATGATGTAATCGTAATCAAAATTGTTTTGAGGAGTCATGTTCGTGGGTGATAAAAAATTCTGCCGCCACCTGTCCTGTTTAATTGTGCTCCTGATTAATTTTGTCTAGTATTTCCACCAGCTCCGCATTCGCCGGAATGTCACTCATGCTGTGGCCGTAATGCGCAAAACGAATTTTCCCGGTTTTATCAATGATAACCTGCGCCGGCATGCGGCCTAATTTTAGCAGTTTGATCTCCTGGCCGTACAACTTGAGCACGCGGTACTCCGGATCGGGCAAGCCGATAAATGGCAATTGATGATTGGCCCAGTAATCGGCAAAAAGTTTTTGGGGTTCCGGCCCGACAACAACAATCACCGTTTCCCGATCAGCAAAGCTTTGATAATCGCGGCGCAACTGCGCCATGTGCTGGGCACAAAATGGTCAAAGAAAGCCGCGATTGAAAACCAGCACGACGTTTTTTTCACCGCGAAAATCAGCAAGCTGCACGGGATGATCGGCTAAATCGTTGAGGCGAAAATCCGGTGCAGCGGCATCAACCTGGACTCTGGGCAAATCGTTTCCTTTTATGTTAGACTCTAGCGATTCCGGCCATACTGTTCGTGGCTCGAAACCCAATCTGATGAAGAGATTGCCGCGGCCAATGAAATTTCCCCGGCCAACACTGTGCCTGCAATAATTTCGGCTAATTTGTTGACTTTGCCTTTGCCATTGCATCCTAATAATTCGAGACATTCACGCTGCGTCGCCAACCCCGTCCCCCCGCCGTGGGTTGCGACAATCAAAGACGGGATCGTAATCGAAAGATATAAATCGCGCTCGGCGGTCAGTTCCGTGTAAATAATTCCTGCCGAAGATTCTGCCACATTGGCCACATCTTGTCCGGTGGCAATGAACATGGCGGTGATCGCATTCGCGGAGTGCAAGCCGTTGTTGTTGGCCCCGGAGAGAATCGCGCCGATGTTGGCGATGCCGTTGTGGTACGTCAGGCTCTCCGGCTCGACGCGCATGCGCTGAATGAGCACGTCGCGCTTGATCGTCGCTTCCGCCGTGACGCGTTTGCCGCGCGTGCGCATGTTGTTGATTTGCGAAGCTTTTT
>CAYUVM010000533.1:0-3909 GCA_964447935.1 uncultured Cytophagia bacterium
GATCCGCACCTCGAAACCAATCGCCTGCCGAATGTGTGGTATGAAATCGTGCTGAAAACAAAAGAGCGTTATGCCATCGGCGCGACCATGCCGGGGCTGCCGGGAATTTTGATTGGGCGCAATTCCGACGTAGCGTGGGGCGCGACTTATGCTTTTATGGACGCTATCGACTCGTGGATCGAGCATTGTAAAGACGGAAAATTTTTGCAGGATGAAAAACAGTGGACGGAGTTTCAATACCGCAAAGAAACGATCAAACGCAAAAAGAATTCTCCGCTGGAAATCACTTTTCATGAAAACGGCCACGGCGTTTTGGAAGGCGACCCCTTTGAAGAAGGATTTTATTTAGCGACGCGCTGGACGGCTGCAACTCTCGGCGCGACTTCGATCAATGCGATTGTCAATTTGTGGAACGCGGCCAACGTTGAAGAGGGGATGAATTTTCTTGGTCAATTAGAAAGCGCGTTTAACTGGGTACTCGCTGATCGGCACGGCAACATTGGTTACCAGATGTCGGGCTTGCTGCCGAAACGTCGGCCGGAAGTTTCCGGTTTCGTGCCGTTGCCGGGTTGGAAAACCGAAAATGATTGGCAGGGCTTTGTGGGTTATCAAGATTTGCCGCGCTGCGTGAATCCTGCTGCCGGATTTTTTGTGACGGCGAATAATGATTTGAATCAGTGGGGAAAGGCAAAACCAATCAATAACAGCATGGGTTCCTATCGCGCGGATCGCATTGCGCATCTGCTTGCAAATAAAAAGAAATTAACCATCGACAACTGTTGCGAAATTCATTATGAGGTTTACTCACAGCAAGCGGAATATTTCATGCGCATTCTCAAGCCGCTGTTGCCGGAGACGCCACAAGGAAAAATTTTACGCGACTGGGATTGCTGCTATAATCCTGAATCGGCCGGCGCGTTTTTATTTGAGCAATTTTATCAAATGTTGCGGCGTGAAGTTTTTGGAAAGAATGGTTTCGGCAGGGCACCGGTTGATTTTCTTGCGGCCGAGTCCGGAATATTTGTGGATTTTTTTGACAACCTCGATCGTGTGTTGTTGGCCGAAAAATCAGCATGGTTCGGTGTTGAAAGCCGGGAGAGTTTATATCGTCGAGTCGCCATAGAAGCATTGCAGGTTGCGCCGAAAACTTGGGGCGAGGTGAATCAAATAAAATTGAAGCATCTCGTGCTCGGCGAAAAACTGCCGCTGTTTGCCGGATTTGATCGCGGTCCGATTATTCTCCGAGGCGGCCGCGCGACGCCGCATCAGGGCCAGATTTATAGAAGCGGCGGCCGCACGACGAGTTTTACGCCGTCGTTTCGCATGGTCACGGATTTGGCGCAAAATGCGGTACACAGCAACCTCGCCGGCGGGCCATCGGATCGACGCTTTTCGAAGTGGTACTGTGTTGATTTAATGAATTGGTTGACGGGAAAATACAAATTGCTGAAACCGTAACGAAACTGAAAGCATTTATGCCGCCGAAAACAAGAACACCGAAAAAAACACTGGTTTTGATTCTTTTGGTTCTTTTGCTTGTTTTGCCTTTTAGCCTTATGCTGTTTTGGCAAAAAGAAAGTCCGGAGTTGCGCTGGGATTGGAAGAAGATTGATACTAATGAAATTTACTTTCCAGAGGAGTTTCTTTGGGGCGTGGCAACGGCGGCGCATCAGGTCGAAGGCCATTGCGATAATAACAATTGGAGCGCCTGGGAGAATGCGCGTGATGAGAGCGGCAACCCGCGCATCAAAAACGGCCAGAAAGCCGGAAGCGCTTGCGACCAGTGGAATCGCTATCGCGAAGATATTTTGCTGATGCAAGAGTTGGGCGTAGAGGCCCATCGCTTTTCCGTAGAATGGAGCAAAATTGAGCCGCGTGAAGGTGAATTCGATGAAGCGGCATTGCAACATTATCGGGAAGTCTGCGAGGCTTTAATAGCGGCGGGCATCACGCCGATGGTGACGTTGCACCATTTTACCCATCCGCTGTGGTTCGAGCAAAAGGGCGCCTTTGAGAAAACAGAGAATATTGCTTTGTGGATTCGCTTTAGTGTGCGTGTGTTTCAGGCTTTGCATGAAAAAGTCAATTGGTGGTGTACGATCAACGAGCCGGAAGTATTTGCTTCACAGGGTTATTTTCAAGGCGTGTTCCCGCCGGGAAAAAAGGATCCGCAGCTCACCGGCGTGGTTTTAAAGAATTTGCTCGAAGCGCACACACAGGTTTATCTAGCGCTCAAGCGTCTGCCGGGCGGGGAGAAAGCGCAAATCGGGCTGGTAAAAGATATTTTCCAATTTGATCCGAACCAGCGGTGGAATATTTTTGATTGGCTCGTCAGCCGGAAGCTCAATGATTTGTTTACGGATTCGATTTTAAAATATTTTCAGACCGGCCATTTTGCGTTTTCAATTCCGGGCCTGGTGAATCTGAAGCATTTCAACGCCGAGGCGCCGGCTACGCTGGATTTCATCGGGCTGAATTACTACTCGCACTTTCGCGTGAAGTTTCAATTTAACTCGAAAGAATTTTTTACATTTAAATTCCTGCCGGAAGAAATCATGACGGACATGCCGTATCCGATTTATGCGGAAGGCTTTTACCGCGCGCTGAAAACACTGGCGCAATTGCAAAAGCCGATTTATGTAACGGAAAACGGCATTGCCGACGCCAAAGACGACCGCCGTACGCTTTATCTGCAGCGCTACCTTTATGCGATGTCGCAGGCGATTAAAGACGGCTGCGACGTGCGCGGTTATTTCTACTGGTCACTCATGGATAATTTTGAATGGGCGGAAGGGTATGACATGAAATTTGGTTTATATGAGGTTGATTTTAAGACGCAGCAACGGCGATTACGCGAAGGCGCAAAATTCTTTGTGGAAACCGCCAAACGACAATGATTGCAATCCAGCTTCCAGGCCTGGAGGGCACTAAATTGTTGGCTGGCTACTAAAATTTAGCGCGGAGGGTCGGTGCGATGGAAGAAGTCAAAGATTTTGAAGTTCTGCAAGCGCGATTGCAGGACATCATCATGCGACTACGCACGGCGATGCAGGCTGATGCGGTGACAATGGTTTTTTATGATCACGAGAGCAGCCGTTTCTATCTGCCGTTTAGCATTGGCTTGTTGGATTCCGCTTCATTTGCCAGTGTGATGCCAACGCCGGATCGGTTGACTGGCAAAATCATTCGTGAAAAAAGGAGGCTGGTCGCAAATTCAGTTCGCGGCCATCCTGAAATTGACGGGCCGTTTGCCCGACGAGAAAAAATTACTTCCGCGGCCGGCCTGCCGGTTATCGACGACGATCAAGCCATTGGCGTTGTTTTTGTCAACTACCGCCGTCCTCACCAGTTTACCGAACACGACCTCAATATCATTGAAAGCTTCGCCCAGGAAGCCGCACGGCAACTCATTGTTGGCAATGTGATGAGTTGGCTCCGTGAGAACACGTATCATATTCAATCCGAAGAGCAACAAGTTTTGCAAAACGTGGCGCAGACGATTTACACGGCGATGAGTCGTATGCCCGTGGCCATCTGGTTGCGTGACCGTGATCTCAAGCGCGTTTCGATTCACGCCGGCCTCGGGGTTATCGTGGATTATCAAAAGAAGGCAGTGGCACATCTCGATGACGATTCGGTTATCAGCCAGGTGATCCGCACGGGCGAAGGCGTAACCATTAAACAGGTGAGCACGGATTCGCGTTTCAAGTATCGCGGTTGGGCGTTGAAAGCCGGTTGGGAATCCCTGCTCGTGGTTCCGCTCAAAGTCAAAAATCATGTGCGCGGCGCCATCGAAGTGTTTAGTTTAAACCCGCGCGAATTTAGCCAAACCGATGTCAATAATATTTCGGCGAAGATCGAAGGCATTGGGCTGGCCATTGAAAATTATCAACGCGCGCAAGAGTTAAA
>CAYUVM010000534.1:0-3903 GCA_964447935.1 uncultured Cytophagia bacterium
ATAACAGATTTAATTTATGAAAATCTTGCTCTTTGTCAAGACTTTTTCTGGCGTTTAGCGTAAATAATTTTTTGCAGCACTTAAGTCTTGACAAAGAGCAAGATTTTCATAAATTAAATCTGTTATACGATTGGCATGCTTCGTAATTGTAACGCTATCGGATGGCCTCCAAACGATGATGAGACATAGGCTTTATTTTAATATTGAATTTAGAGAGGAAGGATACTCATGCTGGTTGAATTTCGCATTATCCCGGTTGGTACCGGTGAAGAACTGAAAGAATATCTGGCTAAAATTTTGGCCGTCGTGGAAAAGAGCGAATTAGACTATCAACTTACGGCCATGGGCACGTTGCTTGAAGGCGAATGGGAAGAAATTATGTTTGTGGTCAAAAAATGTCACGATGAAATCAAAAGGCTTTCGGAGCGTGTGGTGACGGAAATTATCGTCGATGATCGCAAAGACATGAAGGGACGCTTGAAGGGCAATGTGTTAGAAGTGGAATATGTGTTGGGCAAAAATTTGCAAACGGGCGGGTTGACATAAGCAGAACATGGTTCTGAATTAGAGATGACGTTGTGCTTGAATCACGTTTTAGCGCTCCCGCTGTTAAAATAGGTTCGGCGCGGTTTTTTAGAGAGCCAAGCTTTTCGTATGCTATTGCTGGGGCCTTGAGTCCGATTGGGTTGGAGGGAAGGTTTTGATTTGTAGAAGCTGATCATTGTCCATGTTGTTTTTCTATATGGAATACATGACTGCACTCGATAATGTCTTTTCGCATTAAGTTTTATATTTAAAGAATACAACAGGAGTTTTCAAATGTCTTTCGATATCGATATGATCCAGCACGTTTATGCTGGGTTAAGTAAAAAAGTTGAAGCCGGCCGCAAACTCTTTGGCCGCCCATTGACGTTGACCGAAAAAATTTTGTGCGCGCATTTCTCGGAGTTGCCCAAGGCAGCGCCGGAACGTAAAAAAACGTATATCAATCTTTCGCCGGATCGCGTAGCGATGCAGGATGCCACGGCGCAGATGGCGTTATTGCAATTTATGACTGCAGGCATCGCTAAAACTGCGGTGCCGAGCACGGTGCATTGTGATCATTTGATTCAAGCGAAGCTCGGCGCCAATCCGGATTTAGCCCGGGCGCGTGATGAGAATAGGGAAGTGTACGATTTTCTCGCGAGCGTTTCCAATAAGTACGGCATCGGTTTTTGGAAACCGGGCGCGGGGATCATCCATCAAGTGGTGTTAGAGAATTATGCGTTTCCCGGCGGCATGATGATCGGCACCGACTCGCATACACCGAATGCAGGCGGCCTCGGCATGATTGCGGTTGGCGTCGGCGGCGCGGATGCCGTGGATGTGATGGCCGGTATTCCGTGGGAATTGAAATGGCCGGGCATCGTCGGCGTCCATCTCAAAGGTAAAATGAACGGCTGGACCTCGGCGAAAGATGTGATCCTACGCGTTGCGGGAATTCTGACGGTGCAGGGCGGCACCAATAATATCGTCGAATACTTTGGCGACGGCGCCCGCGCCATTAGCGCTACGGGCAAGGCGACGATTACCAACATGGGCGCAGAGATCGGCGCCACGACGTCGATCTTTCCATTTGATGATCGCATGGAAACATATTTGCAGGCGACCGAGCGCGCGGAGATTGCGAAAGCCGCGCGTGCCGTGGCCGAGCATCTCCGGCCCGATTCCGAAGTTTTGCAGGCGCCGGAAAAATATTATGATCGCGTGATTGAAATCGATCTCGCGACGCTTGAACCGCATGTAAATGGCCCGCTCACGCCGGATTTGGCCCGGCCGGTTTCACAGCTCGCTGCCGATGCGAAGAAAAATGATTATCCTGATGAAATTAAAGTTGCGCTGATTGGCAGTTGCACCAACTCCTCGTATGAAGATATCGAACGCGCTACCAGTGTCGCCAAGCAAGCATTAGCCAAAGGCCTCAAGGTGAAATCGAAATTTACCATCACCCCAGGCTCGGAGCAAATTCGCGCGACAATTGAACGTGATGGCCAGTTGCAAACACTCACTGATATTGGCGGCAAAGTGTTGGCCAACGCTTGTGGTCCGTGCATCGGCATGTGGAGCCGTGATGATGTTCAACACGGGGAACGCAATACCATTATCAATTCGTATAATCGTAATTTTGCGAAGCGCAACGACGATAATCCGAATACGCTGGCTTTCGTCGCCAGCCCGGAAATTGTGACCGCGTACGCGTTGGCTGGACGTTTGAGTTTCAATCCTTTGACCGACACGTTAACCAATAGCAAAGGAGAGAAAGTCAAGTTGGAGCCGCCGACCGGCGTCGAATTGCCGTCTCGCGGTTTTGATTCGGGCGATTCGGGTTATGTTGCACCCGCGCCAGAGGGTGCAACAGTCGAGGTACTGGTCGATCCCAAGAGTGACCGCTTGCAATTGCTCTCGCCCTTCTCCAAATGGGAAGGCAAGGATTTGCTCGATATGCCCGTGCTGGTGAAAGCGAAAGGCAAATGCACGACGGATCACATTTCGCCGGCGGGCAAGTGGTTGAAGTATCGCGGCCATCTCGATAACATTTCCAATAACATGTTCAGCGGCGCGATCAACGCGTTTAGCGGCGAGGCAGGTAAAGGCAAAAACATTTTCTCGGGTGAAGTTAAAACGTACGCCGAAGTGGCGCGCGCTTATAAAGCGCTGATGGCGAACGGCCAATTAGCCGGTTGGGTTGCCATCGGTGACGAAAATTACGGCGAAGGCTCGTCGCGCGAGCATGCCGCGATGGAGCCGCGCTGGCTCGGTGGCCGCGCGGTGATTACACGCAGCTTTGCGCGCATACACGAAACGAATTTGAAGAAGCAGGGCATGCTGCCGCTGACGTTTAAAAATCCGGCGGATTATGATTTGATCCGCGAAGATGACCGCGTGTCGATTGTTGGCCTCACGACGTTTGCGCCGGGTAAGCCGCTGAAGCTGATGATCAAACATGCCGACGGCACTGCTCAGGAATGCGAGTTGAATCATTCTTTCAATGAGACGGCAATTGCGTGGTTCAAAGCGGGGAGCGCGCTGAATTTGATTGGAAAAAGCGCAGCATAATCTTGGCCTTTGGTGCTCTCGCAGGTATTATCGGCGAGGGCACCTTTTGTTTTTTGACCTCTTTGTGCCAGAGGCCATTATCCCATAAAGCATGCTATCTTGTTTTCCGCGCCCGTGTCCAACGTCGCTATTAAATCAATAAGCTACATCTCAACTATTCAACTTGATCTAAGCTTGCCGAATTATTCGGCGACGCCCGTAGGGCGCTTTACCCGATGCGGAGGTTTTTTCAATGCGTGAGGACATTACTTCGGTACTGCGAGAGGATCGCGTTTTTAATCCCAGCCCGGATTTCTGCAAAAAAGCCCATGTTAATAGTCTCGAAGAGTATGAGGCGATGTATAAGCGCTCGATTGATGATCCCAATGGCTTTTGGAGCGAGCAAGCGGAAAAATTACATTGGTTTAAAAAATGGGATAAAGTTCTGGACGATTCTAAGAAACCATTCTACAAATGGTTTGTTGGCGGTAAGACAAATATTTCTTATAACTGTCTCGATGTTCATACAAAAACATTTCGCAGAAATAAATTGGCTCTTATTTGGGAAAGTGAAAAAGGAGAATCACATTCATATTCCTACTTTGCACTTCGAAGAGAAACATGCCGCTTTGCAAATGTCCTCAAAAGTCTTGGTGTAAAAAAAGGTGACAGAGTCACTCTTTACATGGGACGAATTCCCGAACTGATGATTGGTATGCTTGCTTGTGCAAGAATTGGGGCGATTCATTCGGTTGTTTACGGCGGCTTTTCTGTCGAAGCATTGCATGAGCGGCTTGAAGACAGCCAATCCAAAGTGCTTATTGTTGC
>CAYUVM010000535.1:0-3894 GCA_964447935.1 uncultured Cytophagia bacterium
CCGTCACGGTTTAACTGCTCGGCGCTGCCGGTGGATTCGGCAGCGTTTTCGCATTCGCTTCGGCGCCATAGGCGGAATGACCACCAGTATTGAACGCGCGAATCCGATAAAAATAAATCGTATTCGCGAGCAACGTTGAATCGCTGAACGCGTTCACATTCGTCCCGACTTGGGCGATTTGCGCATACGTGCCGGTCGACGTTTTTTTGCGTTCAATTTTAAAACCGCTTTCATTATTCGAATTATCTTGCCACGTCAGATTGATTTTAACATTGCTGATTGCCACCGCCGTCAAGCCGCCCGGTTGGGCCGGTGGATCAGGCAGCGTCGTGCTGTTGCTCTCATTGGAAAAACTGGAATGGCCGCCGGCGTTGAAGGCACAGACCCGATAAAAATATTGCGTGTCCTGCGCCAGACTGATGTCCGCATAAGTTTTGACATTAGCGCCGACCGATACAATTTCGGAATACGTTCCGGCCGCGCCGGTTTTGCGTTCCAGATGAAATCCATTTTCGGTAGTGGAATTGTCGAGCCAGGATAAATTGATTTGATTTTTGCTGATCGTCGTGGCGGTCAGGTTGCCCGGTGGTATCGGCGGATCCGGCAAGGTCGTGGCATTCGCTGCGTTCGAATAAGGCGAATGGCCGCCGGCATTAAAGGCCCGTACGCGATAAAAGTATTCCGTGACGGCAACGAGATTTGAATCCACCAAGCTCACGATGTTCGCATTCGTTGTGGCCACCTGTGCGTAGGTTCCGGCGGCGCCGATTTTACGCTCAATTTTGAAGCCGCTTTCGTTATCGGCGTCATCAATCCAGGTCAGAGAAATTTTCGTATTGCTCGCTGGTGCCGCCGTCAAGCTGTTTGCCGCCACCGGCGGCGCCGGAAAGGTTTCACTGCCGGACTCATTGGAATACGCTGAATAGCCGTTGCCGTTGTAAGAACGCACGCGATAGAAATATTCGGTGCCCTGCACCAGCCCGGTATCCGAATAACTTTTAACGTTGGCGCCGATCGTCAAAAGCTGCTCGAACGTTCCCGCCGCAGTTTTGCGCTCGATCGTAAAACCGTTTTCATTGGCGGCATTGTCATTCCACGTCAGATCGATCTGCGTCTGACTGACCGCGACCGAGAACAGATTGCTCGGAGCGAACGGCGGATTTGCCAGGGTGGTTGTGCTTATTTCATTGGAGTAAGCCGAGGAGCCGCCCAAGTTCGAAGCCCGCACGCGATAGAAATAAGTCGTCACCGCGCTCAAATCGGCATCGGTGTAAGTGGTCACGTTCGGCCCGGCAGTGGCAATTTGCGCATAAGCGCCGGCTTCGCCGAGTTTGCGCTCAATTAAAAAAATGCTTTCATTCGCCGCATTGTCTTTCCAAACAATTTTGATCTGCAAATTGATCAACGGCGTGGCCGTCAAATTCGCCGGCGCTGCCGGCGCATTGGGCAGCGTCGTGGCGTCGACAGCGGCGGCATACGCCGAGTGGCCGCCGTTGTTATAAGCGCGCACGCGAAAAAAGTATTTCGTATTGGCGCTCAATCCGGTGCTCGCAAAACTGTTCACATTGGCGCTGACCGAAGCAATTTGCGTGAAAGTGCCGGCGTTGCCGGTTTTGCGTTCGATCTTAAAACCCGCTTCATTATTAGAGTTATCCGTCCAGCCGATATTAATTTGGTTGTTGCTGATGGTGGTCGCGGTCAAATTTCCGGGCGCGGTTGGCGCGCCTTGCAATGTGGTGGCGCTGGCTTCATTACTGTAACTCGAGGCGCCACCGTTGTTGCTGGCACGAACCCGATAAAAATATTGGGTGGCGGGATCTAACTCCGGATCGGAATAGCTCGCGATATTTGCTCCCACCGCTGCAACTTCTACATACGCACCGGCGGAAGTTTTGCGTTCAATTTTAAAACCGTCTTCGTTATTGGAATTATCCGTCCACGCGAGGAAGATTTGAGTTTGTCCGCTGGTGGTCGCGGTTAGATTGCTCGGCGCGACGGGAGGATTACGGAAGGTGACCGCTTCCACCGCATTGGAATAGGAAGAATTACCGCCGGCATTATTGGCGCGCAGCCGATAATAATATTTGGTATTGGCTTGCAAGCCCAGGCTCGAAAAACTCGTCACGTTGGCGCCGACGGTGGCGATCTGCGCATAAGTGCCGGTATTGCCGGTTTTGCGTTCAATCTTAAATCCGGTTTCATTGCCGGAATTATCGGCCCAGGTCAGATCGATTTGTTTATTGCTGATAACCGTCGCCACGAGATTACCCGGCGCCGCTGGCGGAAAAGGCAGCGTCGTTGCGCTCACGGCCGTGCTGTAAGTGGAATTACCGTTGCCATTATACGCCCGCACCCGGTAAAAATATTTTGTGCTTGCCGTCAAACCCGAATCCACATGGCTCGTGACGTTTGCCCCCAAGGTCGCAATCACGGCGTAGGATACCGCAGTGCTCAACTTGCGCTCGAGCCGGAAACCATTTTCATTATTGGCATTATCCGTCCACGTCAATGTGATTTTCGTTTGACTGTTCACCGTTGCCGCAAGATTGCTGGGCGGGGCCAGCGGATTGGGCAACGTGGTGGCGCTGGCGTCGTTCGTATAACCGGAAAAACCGCTGGCGTTGTAAGCACGCACGCGGTAAAAATATTCCGTATTCGCGTTCAATGTGGAATCTTTGCAACTAATCACATTCGCGGCGGTGGTTAGAATTTCCGCATACGCGCCGCCGGCGCCGGTTTTGCGCTCGATCTTGAAACCCGTTTCGTTGGCGGAATTGTCGGCCCAAGCCAGGTCAATACGAATGTGACTGACGGTTTGCACATTCAGATTGCTCGGATTTGCCGGCGCGGGCGCCCAGGGCGAGGCCGCGAGGGCGGGCCCGGAAAAAGTTTCAACGACTAAAGCTGATATAATGCCAATGATGAAACCGAGTAAACGCAGACGTTTGGTTTTCGGTTCAACACGGATGCACTCATTGGAACTGGGCATAACTCTCCTCAACAATGAAATCCCATTTCGTCGGTGAGTTCTGACGAATGCAGTTGCCGTGCTACCCTTTTTCGCAGCCGAAGTTTTTGTCAATCCGTGACAGGAGGTTTGATCTTGAGGTGGAAAAGCACAATTGTGCCGAGGCCAATTCCAAGCCGCGTTAATTGCGCGAGGTTATTACAAGGAGAGTCCGTTCTCGGCGAGCTTACTCCCATGGGACAAACGACGCCCACAGCGAATGATCTCGTGACCAACTCAGCAACTAAACAATACAACGGCGACGCCATTTTGGCATCGCTCGCTTTATCAAAGTAGTAATTACCTTATATTCCGTTGGATTGCAGAAAAACGATTGGCAGGATTCTCAAAAAAGGAAGGAAATGTAACCGGAGTGTCAAATCTCAGTTTGACACTCCGATTGATTTTATGCCAAATGACTTCGGACCATTTTATTTCGTTAATAACATCCGTTGCACTTGCCGGATGTCGCCGGCTTGCAAAACTGCGAAATACACGCCGCTTGGCAATTTCCTTGCATTGAAAGTGACGTGATAAATCCCACGTTCTTGGTAGCGATCCACCAAGGTTGCCACTTCTTGCCCGGCGAGATTAAGCACTTTCAGCGTCGCCTGTGTGGCCTGTGGCAATGCATAAGAAATTGTTGTCGCCGGGTTAAACGGATTCGGATAATTCGGCCGCAGCGTCACCGTTTCCGGAATGATCGCCTCGTTCGCCGCTGCCGATTGGGAGGCTTTCGCCAAGCCGTTATAAACTTCAAATTCGGTCACGCGATAATTCGCTTTATTATTGCGCTTCATATACAATCGCACGAAGCGCGCCGGCGTGGCGGTGAAGGTGATTTCCTGCGTGCCGACGGCTCCAGTTTCGTTATTATAATGCGTCGT
>CAYUVM010000536.1:0-3878 GCA_964447935.1 uncultured Cytophagia bacterium
CCAACATCGCTTCCACTTCTGCATCTGAAAGCTGTTGCATTTGAATAACTATTTGGGCGATTTCACTCACCGCGATTTGCGCCTTTTCCCCAGCCTGCACGAGACGCGCGGCCAATTCGGCGACGGTAAGCGCGGCAAAAAGATCGCGCAACGAAATCTCGATCGGAAAAATTTCGCGCAGTCGCGTCATAATTTTGATGGCCAACAGGGAATGGCCGCCGATCTCCAAAAAATTATCCTGCACGCCGATTGGGCCGCAGCCAAAAATCTCGGCCCAAATATCAGCCACCACTTGCTCAACTGGGTTTCGCGGGGCAACGTAAGAAGAACCGGTTTCGGAGCGAAAGTCATCCGGCGCCGGCAACGCCCGGCGATCAACTTTACCATTGGGCGAAAGCGGCAGCGCATTCAAGAGCACAAACCCGGAGGGCACCATGTACTCCGGCAAACGTTCCTGCAAAAAGCGGCGCAATTGCGCCTGCAAAGTATTAACCGGTTGCCGTTCATCCGGGGTGGCCGGATTGGTTTCCCGGTAGGATAAATCAGGAACAACATAAGCGATCAATTGTTTTTCGCCGCCGACATGGCCCGGCGCTTTTTCTTTAGCGACGACAACGGCTTCTTTTACACCGGGATGCCGAACCAACGCGGATATGATTTCGCCCAACTCAATCCGAAAGCCGCGAATCTTCACTTGAAAATCCATGCGACCGAGCAGTTCGAGATTGCTATCCGGGCGGTAACGCGCGAGGTCACCGGTTTTATACATGCGGTCACCGGAAATACCACTGAACGGATTCGGAATAAATTTCTGCGCCGTCAATTCCGGCCGCTTAAAATATCCGCGCCCAACGCCGATGCCGCCGAGATGCAACTCACTTGGCACGCCGAGCGGAACCGGCTGGAGATACTCATCCAACACATAGGAAAGCTGATTCATCATTGGCACGCCATACGGAATACTTTTCCATTCCGCCGACGGCGCGACAATATCATAAATTGTAGAGTCCATCGAAACTTCAGTGGCGCCGCCCATACTCACCACTTGAACGTTCGGCACCATCGTTTTCAGACGATCCGGCAAATTCACCGGAATCCAATCGCCGCCGAGCAACACGAGACGCAACATTCGGGTGCGTGTATCGACATGGAAGTCATACTGATTCACCAGCATCTCCAACAAAGCCGGCACCGAATGCCAAACGGTGATGTCATGCTGCTGCATAATTTCCGCCCATCGGCCCGGCTCTAAAATCGCTTCCCCTTCCACAATCACGATTGTGCCGCCGGTGAGCAGGGTGCCGAAAATATCGTACGCCGACATGTCAAAACTGAGCGAGGCCAAACCGATCAAACGATCATCGCCGCCGATTTTATAACGCCGGTTGAAATCGCAAAAGTTGCTGACGCGGCCGCGATGATTGAGCACGGCGCCCTTGGGCCGGCCGGTCGAGCCAGAGGTATAAATCACATACGCCAGATGCTCGGGGGTCACGGCGCTTCCCGGTTTGGTCGTGCTTTCATTGGCCATGAGCTGATCAATATGATCAAGCATGACCACTTGCGCGGGATGAGCCGGCAAGTTGGCCGCGAGGTGTTGTTGGGTCAGCAACACGGCGACTTGCGTGTCTTCCAGCATAAAGGCAAGGCGTGACGCGGGATAAGAGGGATCAAGAGGAACATACGCACCACCGGCTTTGAGTATTCCGTAAAGCCCGATGATCATCTCAAGCGAACGTTCCATGTACACGCCAACCAGGACATCCGGCCCGACACCCAGGCGTTGGAGATAATGCGCCAGTTGATTGGCGCGGCGATTCAGTTCGCTGTACGTGAGCTGTTCATCTTTGAAAACAATAGCAATTTTATCCGGTAATTGTTCCGCTTGTTTTTCAAAAAGCTCGTGGAGACAAGCGTCGTACGGAAATTCGACTTGCGTCGCATTCCAATCCACGACAATTTGTTGCTGCTCAGCCGCCGGTAAAATCGGCAACAAGGCAATACGCGTGTCGGGATGTTCCACCGCGCCGCGCAACAACGTTTCATAGTGGCCAGCCATGCGGGCAATCGTCATGGCGTCGAATAAATCCGCATTGTAGGTCAAATTTCCTTCCCAGCCCCGCGCGGTTTCAGCAATCACCAGCACAACGTCAGGTTTTGTCTCTTCATTATTAAAGTATCCGGACGTCGCAGAATCATTTTGCAGAGCAACGGCCGTTTGAAAAAATTGATTCGAATTCAGGTGCGGAAAAAGTTCACGGCTAAGCTGCGGCCAAGAAATTATTTCATGGGCATATGCGTCAAGCCCGAGTTGTCGCGAACGTTTCAGAACTTCACGAAAGGTTGGATTACCGTTCGTGCCGGAGCGCAGCAATAGGATCGTCGAAGAGGATTTTGCCAGCGTGGCGACGACGAAATCTTCCTGTCCGGTGTAACGGTACAGCAGGGTTTGAAAAACCGCCATCAGGCCGTCAAACAAAGTTGCGTCGGCTTCGGCGCACTGTGCACGAAATGATGCGGCCAACCATTGCGGCAACATGAAGCCGTGGGTTTGACCGTGATAGGTTGGCAAGGCCGGACGGACGCGATCCGTAGACAACTCGAGCACCGGCAAGTCCTCGCCCAGTTGTTTTCTCCAGTAAGAAAGCGCGCCGTGCAGTTCGTTGCCTTGCAACCCGGCCTCCGGCTCTAAAACCTTAGCGGGTGAGAGTGCCGGTTTTAAAGTGGTGTGGTCTGTTGTTGTATGTTCCAAGTTGCGCGTGCTCATAACCTTCGTTTCACCACAATACAACTATTGAAAATGTTAACGAATCCAATCGTCGGGGCACGGCGGCGCTGTGCCCCGACGTTCAAGCGTCCTGGTTCTCGTTCAACTCAATTGCGCTTAGGCTTCAGACTTGCGGTCTCGGATCTTATTTCATCAATACGAGCCGGCGAACCAAGCGGATTTCACCGACATTCAAGACAGAGAAATAAACGCCGCTCGGCAAATTGACTGCATCAAAAACAACCGTATGTGTACCGGCCGTGCGGCGTTCATTGACGAGTGTCGCCACTTCTTCGCCGATCAGGCTATACACTTTCAACGCCACCGGCGCCTCTTCCGGCAAGCTGAAACTGATATTCGTGCTCGGGTTAAACGGGTTCGGATAATTGGCATGCAAGGTAATCTGCTCGGGAATCGCTGCGGCCGATACGTCACTCAGTTCACCGCTGGTTTTGTTTGTCGAACTGCTCGAACTGCAAATCTTGAATTCATTGAGCCCATACCGCGCGTTGCTCGGTCCGGTCATGTGAATCCGAACGTAGCGCTCAGTCCGTGGCGCGCCGGTCATGCTGCCGGTATCCGTGCCGCCGTTGCCGCTCGTGGTGCTAAAGACGGTTGTAAAAGTGGAAAACGACGACGAATTGGAAACACGGATTTGATAGCTGCTCGCGTGTCTCGAATTCACCCAAGACAGTTCCCAACTGCTGTAGCTCAAGGTTCCCGTTCCCAGGTCTACCTGCAGCCATTGAGTGCCGCCGGCGTTGCTTCTCCAGAAGGTGCTGTTATTGCCGTCCACTGCGCGACCGGCAACGTTGCTGCCGTTTGTGCTCGACGCCGTGGCGGTTTTATTAAGCGCAATATTCGTGCAGCCACCGCCGCCACCACCACATTGGCTCACCGCACTCCAAAACGCAGCGTTGAAAGTGCTGGTGCCGCTGTTGTTGCCGCTGCCACCGGTCGTGCAACCGCCGTGAGTATGCACGCCAACCGCTTCACCGGTCGCATCGTCAATCACCGGACTGCCGGAGTTGCCGCCTTCGGTGTCGGCCTGGTAGCTCATCGTCGTGCCCGATGATCCCGCATTCGGCCCGGCATGGGTTTGCTGGGTTTG
>CAYUVM010000537.1:0-3863 GCA_964447935.1 uncultured Cytophagia bacterium
GTCGCGAAGATTATGGAAGAACGTGAAGGCGTGATTTGGTGTGGAACCGCCTGGGGCGTATATCGCGTTGCGGGCGATAGCGCCAGCTTTTTTACAACCGGAAACGACACGAGTTGGGTGCCGATTCTCAAAGAGATGAGAGACGGCCGGATTTTGATAAGCATTGCAAAGGGCTTGTATCGCTATTCGCCCGCCACGAAAACCACGGCGCGCGTGCAACTCGATATCGCTCCAGTGCTTTTGACGTGCATGGTCGAAGACGAAGACGGGACGCTATGGTTCGGCGCGGAAAATGGCGCGATTTATCAGGTGCGCGATGATCGCGTCGTCGCTTCACGCCAAACGCCGTTCGGCGAAATCAACGATGCGCTTATCGACGGTGAGGGCAATCTTTGGTTTGCGACGGGCATGGGCCTCATTAAAATCGCCAAAAGCAATTTTGCCGAGGGTGGAATTGTTCAATACACCACGGCGCATGGGCTGCCGGATATCGATTTTCATTTTTGCTGGCGGGATCGTGAAAACAATCTCTGGTTTGCCAGCCGCAATCAGGGACTGGTCAAATTATCCGAATCACGCCTTTTCACCTTTCCGCTGCAAAATCTACAACCAGATATTTTGAATCATGCCGCAGTTGCGGATTCAAGCGGCCATTTGTTCGTGGTTTCCGGCGCGGGGCTTTGGGAAATTTGGAAGCAGCCCGCTGCCGGCTGGCAAAAATTTCTGCATCGCATTCCGGCAGTTTACCGGCAAGACCGCCAAACAGAATTGTCGCAACGCTTGGTCGCCGCCGACATAGCATCGGACGGACGATTATGGCTTACGGTTGCTGGCGGCGGCTTGTTCGGTTATCAATTAACCTCGCGCGTGAATCAAGCTTCGCTGCTGACGCTCGTTCATACTTTGCAACCGAACCTCGATCTTCCGAAAGGCCTACCGGTGGGGATCGCCATTGATCGTGACGATCAGCTCTGGTATGATGTCTGGGATGGCCCTCTGGTTCAGGTGAATCTCGGTGAATTAACGCAGCAGGTTGCGTTTAAATTAGAAGGCGGCACCACGCGCGCCCTCTGCCATGATCCCGAAGGCAATTTGTGGGTCGGCACGTTCAACGGCGGCATTTCCATTTTGGCGCGCGAAAATGGGCGTTACCGCTTGCGCCGCCGCTTGACCGCCAGCGAGGGACTGCCCAGCAATCAAATCCGCGCCCTCGTGCGCCGCCGCAACGGCGACATTTGGATCGGCACCCGTTTCAACGGCCTAGCGATTTATCGGGATGGAAAATTCCAAACGTTGACGACCAAGGACGGCTTGCTCAACAATGCGATCTGGGCACTGGCAGAGGATGATGAAGGCAGAATGTGGATTGGCACTTCGGTCGGCATACAATACACGGCGTCGGAAAATTCGCGCCAATTTTTGTTGCAACCCAAATTATTCGGCAAACATTTTGGCGCGGTTGGAACGATCCCCCGGGCCAAAGCGATTTGGGGCGTCAGCAGCGAAGAATTGACGATCTATGAATACGGCCGGGAAAGCGCGGCAAGCCCGCCGCCGTTTATTTATATCACCGGCCTGCGCGTGAACGGCAAGGAACGCGCGGTGAAAGCGGCCGCGAAATTTCCACACACGGAAAATTCCTGGCGCATCGAATTTGCCGGCCTCAGCTTCAAAGATGAAAAAACGCTGCGTTACAAGTATCGATTGCTGGGCTGGGATGAAGGCTGGCAGGAAACGACGAATGAGCGCGCGGTGACTTTTGCTTCGCTGCGCCCCGGCGTTTACACATTCGAAGTGAGCGCGATAACCGCGGACGGCGTTGCGAGCGCTGCACCGGCCGCTTTGCATTTTGAAATTTTGCCGCCGTACTGGCAACATTGGTGGTTCATCGCGTTCTGCCTAATCGTCCTCGGCGGCATGCTCTATGCGGTTCATATCGTGCGCTTGGATCGCCTGTTGGAGATTGAAAAAATCCGCTCGCGCATCGCCACGGATTTGCACGACGATATCGGCTCGGGTTTGACGCACATCGGCTTGCTTTCGCAAATTGCGTTGCAAAAGAAGAATGTGCCGCCGGGAGCAGATCATAGCGATACGGCCCGCGATTTCAACAACGCGATGGAGCGCGTCGGCAACATTGCCCGCGAACTCTCCGCCGCGATGAGCGACGTCGTGTGGTCGGTCAATCCGCAGCATGATTCCATGTTGGCGCTGCAACGCCGGCTGCGGACTTTTGCCCATGAAGTTTGCGAGGCCAAAGGCATCGCGCTGAGAATCGAAGTTGCAAAAGAAATTGCCGGCATAAAATTGCATCCCGAAATCCGCCGCAATCTGCTGCTCATCGCTAAAGAGGCGCTGCACAACGCCGTGAAATACTCCGGCACCACGAGCATTGAGGTGAAATTTGCATTGAACCACAAACATATTTTGCTGGACATTATTGATGCCGGCAACGGCTTCGAGATCGCGCCGGCCAAGAACGGCAACGGCCTGAGCAACATGCGTCTGCGCGCCGAAAAGCTCGGCGGTAAATTTGAGATCGTTTCTGCACGCGGAAAAGGGACCCAAATCAAAGTGTGCACGCCTATAAAAAACCAAGCCGGATGAGTCGCAATCAAAGCTTACCACGAAGACACGAAGGCACGAAGCTAAAAAACTTTCTTGGTGTCTTCGTGTCTTGGTGGTTAGAAAATTTTGGTTTTTGGGGCAACGATCCAATTTTAAGTGAACCGGTGGCCTAATTAGGTAAAGATGATGGAAAATCAAGATTCAATCATCACTGTTGCGATTGTGGACGACGACGCCAACGTGCGCGACATGATTCAAGCGTTGATCGACAGTGCCGCGGGATTTAAATTTGTCGGCGCGTATTCGGGTTGTGCCGACGTGCTGGAGCGCATGATCGACGATATTCCCGATGTGGTGTTGATGGACATCAATATGCCGGGCCGCTCGGGCATCGAATGCGTCGAAGCGCTGAAGCTGGAAATTCCGGATATGAAAATTCTCATGCTCACCAACTACAGCGACGACGAGCGCATTTTCGAGTCATTGCGGGCGGGCGCCGTCGGCTATCTGCTGAAAAACTCTTCCATCGAAAAACTTTCGGAGTCGATTAAGGAAGCCCATAACGGCGGCGCCCCGATGTCCGGCGAAGTCGCGCAGAAGGTGCTGGCGTATTTTCAAAGCCAGAAGAAAACCGTGAAATACACCGCCGAGCTTTCGGAGCGCGAATTGGACGTGCTGCGCGCACTGACTGACGGCCTGAGCAATAAAGAAATCTCCGCAAAATTGTTTGTGAGTTTGCCCACCGTGCGCTTCCATCTCAAAAACATCTACGCCAAATTGCACGTGACTTCGCGCACCGAAGCGGTGATCAAAGCGATGCAGGAGAAACTGGCGTGATTTATTCTGTTTGCAATTTGAGAGTTTAGTCCGTATATTAGGGTATAAAACAGGGTCGCAAATTAGTCACTAATTGGAGTGTACTGATGGTACAGGCAAAATTTACTATTGAAGAAACCCAAAGGCGTTTTCTCGGTCAGCATAAAAAATATGGGTTTAAAGACAAAAGCTCCGTCATCAGAGCGGCGTTGGATCGTTTGCAGAAAGAGTTTGAGAAAGAGAAGCTCATGAAGAGTGCCGACTTGTATGCAGAAATCTATGATAAAGATAAAGAGCTTAGGAAATTGACCGAGTCTGCCATTGCGGAGTGGCCGGAATGAACAAGCTCAAGCGCGGTATGATCATTGACGTTAACCTCGATCCCATTCGTGGCTCGGAAACCGGCAAAACTCGGCCCTGTGTCATTGTAACCAATGACGTCTATAACGCGCGGGTTCCCGTCATTCAAGTTGTTCCGC
>CAYUVM010000538.1:0-3848 GCA_964447935.1 uncultured Cytophagia bacterium
CTTTTGTCCTCGTTGGACGTTTGTCCTCTAGTTTTAAGATAACATTGTCAAGATATAATGAGTAAGAAATTCCGGTTCGATTTCTATTCCTCTTTTAATCTGCGTCGCCGCCTCTGCCAATTTTCCGAGATTCATCAGAAAGCCTGCAGAAAGACCATAAACGCGTAGAGCGAAAGGGTCGAGCGCAATAGTTCGGTAAAAATATTTGACGCTTTGATCGTACAAACCTAAATTTTGCATATAATGCCCCGCCGTATAATTGGCATCGGCAAGATTCGGATTTAATTTCAACGCGGTTTTAAGCGTTCGATGAGCATGCTCAAAGTCACGTTTTGTCAAGAAAGCGCTGGCCATCATATCCTGCGCTTCCGCCAAAGCCGAATCTAATTTTACCGCCATGCTCGCGTTCTTAAATTTCAAATCGAGCGCTTCCTGGCTTCTAAACCCGCTAAAGACATATTGTGTGTGAAACGCATGTGCCAGCCCCACATAAGCCAGAGCATAATTGGAGTCAATGGCGATAGCTTTATGAAACATGTTGAGCGCATTCTGAAAATCACTCTCCTGCCGGGAGTGAGCAAACTTGCTATAGATTTGATGCCTTCCTTTCAGGTAATATTCATACGCTTCGGTATTCTGGGGCGGCGTGCTCGCCAGCGCAGAAATTTTATTGGGCGTGAGCGTCACCCGCAAGGCCTGTGCAATCGCTTGCGACACCTCGTCCTGCAACGCAAAAACACTGGCCAACTTTTTATTGTAATTTTCCGCCCACAGATGTGATTCGTCGTCCACTTTGATGAGTTGCGCCGTCACGCGGATGTTGTCACCTTCCTTGCGAATGCTGCCCTCCAAAATGGTGGCCACCCCCAGTTCTGCGCCAATTTCTTTGATGCTTTTGTCGATAGCTTTGTAGCGCATCACCGAGGTTCGGGCAATGACCTTCAGTTCTCGCAACTTGGAGAGCTTGGTGAGAATCTCTTCCGTCATACCGTCGCAAAAATATTCCTGATCTTTTTGCAGGCTGATATCGGCAAACGGCAGTACGGCGATGGAAGTGAATTTTTCTTGGGGTGGCGTTTTCGGCCAGAAGAACAATGCCGCCACCACGGCTAAAAAGGCCGCAGCAGCAACACCGGCGTAAAGCAAAAACGGCTTTCGAGCCGAAGGCTTGGTTTTCAGTGAAGGCTTGGAGAGTACGCTGGATTTCGCTTGTATTTCGAGCGCCTTGAGGTCGACCAGAAGATCGGCGATATTCTGGTAACGCAAGGTCACTTTTTTCGCCAAAGCTTTGTTGACAATCCGTTCCAACTCCATCGACACGCCAGTGCGCAAACCCGTCATCGGCTCCGGGTCCTCGTGCATAATCGAATACATCATTGCCTGCTCGTAGTCGCCTTTGAAAGGATGTTGTCCGGTGATCATTTCGTACAGCACGACGCCGAAAGCCCAAATGTCGGTGCGATGGTCGACATTTTCTCCACGGGCCTGCTCCGGCGACATGTAAGCGACCGTACCCAATGTTGTCCCTTCTTTGGTAAGCGCCGACTGTCCCGCCAGCTTCGCAAGACCAAAATCCATGATCTTCGCCTGGCCTTTGGGCGTGAGCATGACATTGGCAGGCTTGATGTCACGATGCGTAATTTTTTTCTCGTGCGCGGCTTGCAAACCTTCGGCAACTTGCATCGCAAGATTCAAGGCTTCATCGATTTTCAACGGGCCGATTTCGATTTTTTCTTTCAAGCTTTGGCCTTCGATGAATTCCATCGCAAGAAAAGCCTGCCCGTCGATCTCATTAATTTCGTAGATCGTGCAGATGTTGGGATGATTCAACGCCGCCGCCGCTTGCGCTTCTTGAATGAAACGCGTCTTCTCCGTCTCACTCGCCATGATTGACGACGGCAGAAACTTCAGCGCGACGAGGCGTTTGAGTTTGGTGTCCTCGGCTTTGTAGATGACGCCCATGCCGCCGGCGCCGAGCTTTTCCAAAATTCTGTAGTGCGAAATAGTTTGGCCAATCATACTTATGCCCAATTCTGGTTCATTCGTCCACCAACAATCTCAGAAATTTCATGAAAAAAGCAAGCACTAAAATATTCTGCCTGTCTCACACTTATGTTTGCCAAGCCTGGCAATTCACTGTCCACCAGCGAACACTGCTTGTCATGTTAGCGGACATCACCTTGCCGTATCCTCATGCAAAAATTTGACCTAAACTGTTAAAAAAATAGCACCGGCACACTTGTTGAAACTTCTGCATATCGTGTAGTGGCTTTTTGAGAACCTGTAAAGCCGGAGTTGTGCGCAAACGTTTTGCAAATTTAAACTATTCTGCACAAGGCCGATTTTACCCCCACAAGCGAGAGAGGAACCATGGATCGTCAAATTCAAAAAAAGAAATGGCCGCCGAAGAAAATCGCTATTTTTGCAGGCGGCGGGCTCTTTTTTCTGTTCGTCATTTATAGTTTTATTTTTGGCGATAACAGTTCGAAGCTCAATGTTGAAACCGAGAAGATCACGATTGCGGAGGTGACGCGCGGGCCGTTTCAGGAATTTATTCCGGTCACCGGCAATGTGTTGCCGATCAAAACGATTTATTTGGATGCCGTCGAAGGCGGGCGGGTCGAAAAAAAGTTTATTGAAGCCGGCAGCATGGTAAAAGAAGGTGACGCGATTTTGCTGCTCACCAACACCAATTTGCTGCTCGATATTATGTTCCGCGAAGCGCAGTTTTTCGAGCAGAGCAACAATCTGCGCAACACGCGTTTGTTGATGGAACAAAGCCGCCTCAATTTGCGCCAGCAGCTCAACGAGCAGGGCTATCAATTGCAACGGCTCAAACGCCTTTACGAACGCGCCGCGGAATTGCGCGATAAAAATTTGGTGTCGCAGCAGGAATTTGAACAGGCGAAAGACGAATATGAATACCGGCGCAATCAAAAGGATTTGGCGGTGGAGTCGTTCAAACAGGATTCGATTTTTCGTGCCATTCAAATCGATCAACTCGAATCATCTTTAAAGCGCATGGAGGCCAATCTCGGCGTCACCAAGCAACGTTTGGAGAGCATGACCTTGCGCGCTCCAGCCACCGGCCAACTCACTTCGCTCAACGCCGAAATCGGCGAATCGAAATCCTCCGGCCAGCGTCTCGGCCAGGTTGATATTTTGGACGGTTTCAAAGTGCGCGCCGGCATTGACGAACATTACTTGTCGCGCATCAGCGACGGCCTGCCGGCGGAATTTGATTTTGCCGGCAAGACGTACAACCTGATCACGAAGAAAATCTTTCCAGAAATTCGCGATGGGCGCTTCGATGTCGACCTTGAATTTCAAAACGAAACGCCGGAAGGCATTCGCCGCGGCCAGACGCTGCACATTCGGCTGGAACTTGGTGATCTTGCCGAGGCAATGCTGCTGCCGCGCGGCGGTTTCTATCAAAAAACCGGCGGGCAATGGGTGTATGTCGTCGATAAATCCGGCTCACATGCGACGAAGCGTAACATCAAGCTGGGCCGGCAAAATCCGCAAGTTTTTGAAGTGTTGGAAGGCCTCGAACCCGGTGAACAAGTCGTGACCTCGTCGTACGATAGTTTTGGGGATATTGACAAACTGGTGTTAAAAAAATAAAACGGTAAACGTAGGCTGGATGTGCTTGCGAATTGCGCTTTACGTTTTAGGAGTAGTGTTATGTTGGAACGTGATTTTCGTAAGTCGTTGATCTGGAAAAAAAGCCGCCTGTTGATGTTGGCGCTCTTCAATGCCACTGAAACTTTTCCGTTCAAAGACTCGTTGGAGTTGACCAATCAAATTCGCCACGATTGTTTGGCGATGGTGGCGAATATCGTGAAAGC
>CAYUVM010000539.1:0-3845 GCA_964447935.1 uncultured Cytophagia bacterium
TTCATTCACATAAACCTTAATCAGTTTTACGGTGATGGCGTCGAAGTATTCGGCATGCCGCCATAAAAGGTACGAAAATTAGACGGGAAATTCAAGAGCCAGTATGAATTTCAGTGAGGCAGGCTCAGTTTGAGGATTATAAAAAGTTATCGGCCAGCCGCTGCAAGTGACTGGCCGATAATGAGTGCAATTTTTCTGAGAAATGCCCGCCGTTCAATAGGCGGTTTTCAAAAAATGAAAATAGCGCCGGCGCTGAGAGTTTCCATATCGGCGCATTCAATTTAATATCGCAATGCCTATGCCGGAGCTCAGACTTTACAGGCAAGACAGTTCATTCAGCATGATAACGCAATTGCAATTTTTTAACAGAATCATGCTCGCGGCAGCCAAATTTACTCCACAATCCTCACCCGCGTTTCATTCCCATTGCCTTGATACTCTGGATAGTACATCAACGTTGCAATCGCCGGCATCACGTGATAATCGCCCGGAATCTGCGCGCGAAGCAGATACGTAAATTCGTGCCGGCCTGCGGCAATGCGTGTGGCGAAGAAAGCGACTTTCTCATCACGAACCTCTTTCGCCGCATACGGCGCGCTGTATCTATTTTCACTCTCGCCACGATAATTCGATTCACCGAGAATGTTGTAGCCGCTTTCATCCTTGATCACTTCTGCGCCGGCGGGCAGCGGATCTCCGAGCATGAAATACTCGTAATCCGCGCTCGATGCGACGCTGACCTTCACCAGCATTTCATCGCCAGAACGCAGCACGCCGTTGAACGGGGTTTTCGCATATTGCAGGCCGCGGGAAGTTTGCTGCCGCGTGAGCTTGAAATATTCGCGCTTCACTCCGAAGCCGGTCGTGCTCGCTTTGAGATTTTCGCCGGCCGCGTAATACACGCTGCGAAACGTGCTATAGAATTTGCCCGGCCCGTCTTTCTCAATGCGAATGCGATTGTCGCCAAGGCGCAAGCTGCCGCCGTTGAGGCGAATGGATTGCTCGGGCATCAGGGCCTCGTTCTTCGTCATTTGTTTTTCGAAGACGAGTTTGTCATTCAAATAAATTTTGGCTTTGTAATTCGGCTCTAACTCTTTGCTCTTTTCGAGATAATCGACCAACGCGAAAATAATCATCGCCGTGTCTTTGGTCGAGCGCCACGAATTGCCCTGTTTTTGCATCAGCAAATACCGAATGCCGCTATTGATGCGACCGCTGCCGTATTTCACCTGCACCAGCGATTTCACCGCAAAGGCCGTGGTCTCGACAAAATCATCCTGCCAGTTATAATGCCACGACTTGCCGCCCCACGAGCATAGGCTGCCGCTTTCAATGCAACTGTTTTCGATCTGCGTCGCCAGTTGATTGGCCAGCTCGGTTTTGTTCTGGCTGTGTGAAACCATCGCCAGCAGCGCGCGCGCATAATCATTGGTCTGAACTTGTTGCAGCTTTGCCAACTGCGCATCGAGCGCGGCCTCGACTTTCACGCCGGCTTTTTGCGCGGTTTGCAACGCATACAACATGTACGCCTGTGTTGTCGCATCGATGTATTCAAAAGAATTGCCCTCGCCGCCGAGGCCGAAAATTTCTTTCTGCGTCAGTTTGGCCTGCGTCAATTGCCGCGCCAGATTATTCGCGCCGCGTGTGAGCGCCTCGTCACTTACCGGATGTCCTGCTTGTTTCGTCAACGCCAAGCCATAAACTACATACGCCGTCATGTATGGATGCGTTGCATCATCTTCCCACCAGCCCCAGCCGTCGTCGGCGTGTTGATAGCGATACAAAGCTTTGAGGCCTTTATCCATCATCTTCGGCAGCTCATTCATCAACTGCAAGCGCAGATTGAGATTGAGTTTTTTCGCCGTGTACGCCACGATGGCCGTCGGCAGAAATCGGCTCATCGTTTGTTCCACGCAGCCATACGGATAGCCCGCCAAATCTTCGAGCGCCGATAACATCGACGACGCCAACGACGGCGAAACGGAAACATGCAACTCTGCCGTCGCCGGATTCGCGTCGGCGGGAATGACGATGGTTTTATCGCGTGTCGCCGCGTTCTCTTCAATATCCATCACCACCGCTTCGGAAGTTTTCAAGCCATGCGGCAAGATCGGCACTTTGAGCTGCATCGCGTCCGTCACTTCATTCGTCAACGCCTTCGCCGTCAACGTGGCCGTGCCGATGTTGTTCGTGCGCACCGTCCAGTCGATTCGCTTCTCGCCGTTTTGCGGCACGGTGATGATCTTCTCGCCAGTGGGTTCGATTTGCGCGCCCTCGCCGTGCAGGCTCACTTTCACCTGTTTGTCCTGCGAAAGATAGTTATGCGCGATGGTCGAGATCGTAAGCTGATCGCCCTGCATGAAAAAGCGCGGCGTTTCCATGCGCACGATCAAATCCATGCGCGCAATGACTTTGTGAGTTTTTTCGCCGACTTCGGTTTTCTCGGAAATCGCGCGCACCGTCGTGCGCCACGTCGTCAAATTATCCGGAAACCGAATTTTGATCTTTGCAATGCCGTCGCTGTTCGTGCGCACCTGCGCCTGCCAGAACATCGTGTCGCGAAAATCCTTGCGCACGCGCGCCTCTTTGAATTTGTCGGCTTTCACATCCGCGAAACTGCGTCGCCCGAATCCTTCCGCTGGTTTCGCCGCGGCCCAGCCGCCGAGCCCGCGCGCATAGCCGTAGAAACGGAAATAAATCGACGAATGCGTGCTGACGCGATTGTAGCGTTTGCTGTAAAAAACTTTTTTGATATTGCGCGTGATATCCGGCGCCAGCGCATAAATGCTCTCATCAACCATTCCGACCGATAACTCGGCCGCCACGCCCTCACCGTCTTGATTGGTCGTTTTGATCGTCAATTCACCCTCTTCCTGCGGACGATAAATTTCCTTATTCGTGCTGATCTCGACGTTGAGAAATTTTTCTGCTGGAATGACGAGCACATTTTTGTTGCCGGAATAAAACTCATCGTTCGCCAAAATCGCCGCGGCGAAATTAAAATTGGGTTGATGCTTTTCATTTATTTCAATATCGACCACCTGCGATGTGCCTTTGATGTTCACCACCTGCTGGTCGAGTATCGTCGGCCCTTCCGCAGTGATCAGCGCCCACACATTTTTCACCGGCGAAATCACCAGCACGTGCGCCGTCTCGCCGGCTTGGTAGCTCGGCTTATCGGGAATGATTTCGATGCCCTTTGACTCATAGCTGTAATAACCCGCGCCGGAGCTAACCCAGCAATAATCCGCCGTTGAAATCGCATTGCCGCGTGCATCAACGCTGCTCGCCGTGATATAATAGTAACCGCCTTCGCTCGTTTTAAATTTAACCGTCGCTTTGCCGTTCGCGTCGGTATTCACGGTTTGCGTATGAGTTTTGGTTCTGCTTTCCCAGCCGAAGCCGGAGCGCCATTCGCGAGAATAAACCTCAACCGTCACTTTTGTGGAAATCGGATTGCTTTTGAAATCTTCGGCCTTGATCGTGAGCACGACTTCGTCGCCCGGCGAATAAACGTATTTGTTGGTGTAGCTCGAAAGCATAAACAAACCGCGCGTCACCACCACCTGCTTGGAACCAATGATCTGCCGCCGGCTCGCATCGACCACGCGCGCTTCGATGCGATAATAATAATCGATTTCATTCGTCCCCTTTTCGGTTTGATATGTCACCGTGAACTGGCCGTTCTCATCGAGATATCCAGTATTGCTCTCTAACATTTCCGCGCGATAGGAATTGCTCTCGTCATCATTCGCTTCATCTTCATAGTACCACGCGTACTCCGTTCCGTGCCACCATGGCCGCCAAGAGCGCCCGCGAAAAATGTAATAATCCACCTGCGCATT